>JAJZIE010000023.1 GCA_021810725.1 Bacillota bacterium
GTGTACGTCCTGCAAGGGACTGAGCTCACCGGTACTAATCGGTCGAGGACTTGACCTTGTTTGCAGTTGTGAGCGCCCTCATAGGCACTCAGACCTTTCCGGTGGCCATAGCGGAGGTGCCCCACCCGTTCCCATCCCGAACACGGTAGTGAAAGCCTCCAGCGCCAAGGGTACTCGCTCCGAAAGGAGCCGGGAGAGTAGGTCGCCGCCGGGAAACTTTCAAGCCCCCTGCACTGCAGGGGGCCTTTCCTTTTGCTGCGGCGATTTCCGGGGCGGGAGGTACCGTGCGCACACGTGCTTTCGGCTGTGGGTCTTGGAGATCCCTCTGCCGGGGTGAGCGCTATCGTCACCAGGTACGGGTCGTCGAAGCAGGAAGCAACCAAGGGCGCTTATCGCGGGATATTTGTCCATGGTTGCGGAACGGTCTAGCCGAGCCGCAGTGCCGTGCGCCACATGCTCGTGTCGAAGGCATGGCGCAGGACGAAGAGGCCAAAGCCGAATGCCGGACCCCAGTCCTCCCGGTCCAGAAGGTCGTCGCCGACCTGCAGGCTCTCACGGAAGCTGGGGTTCCAGCGGCTCCTCTCGGGATCCGCGAGATAGGCGAGAAGGTCGAATGGCAGAAAGGAGCGACCCAACGCGCCTGACGGCGCGGGCTGTGGCGGCTCGGCGTGCCCCAAGGCCAGCGCGACGTGCGCGGCGCCGAAGTGGATGCCGTTACGGCGCGCGACGTGCAGGGATTCCCAGTAGCGTGGGTTGATCTCGATCACGTGGAACTCCCCGGTCTCGCCGTCGATCTGTCCGTCGACCTGCGCAGGTCCCGTCCAGCCCACCGCCGAGAAGAGGGGAAGCACGGTCTCGACGAGGTCGTCGCGAACGACACCCTGCGCAAGGGTCGAGGGCCCGCCGTGCAGCGGGTACTGGCGCAGTTCGCGCCAGACGAACGACGTCGTGAGACGTCCTCCCTCGCCGAACAGGAGTCCAATGTCGTAGCGCGGCCCGGGGCGCACGTAATGCTGCAGGAGAGGCTTCGGAAACTGGCTCGCGACCTCGCGGTAGCCCCGCACCGCTTCGTCGAGCGAATGCGCGATGCGCAGACCGCGCGAGCCAGCGCTGATGCGCGGTTTGATCACGACGGGCAGACCGAGCCGATCGATCGCCTCGGGCACCTCGTCGGGACCGCCTGGAACCACGGTGTCCGGATGCCTGACGCCCGACTCGCGCATGAGCTTGGCCGCCTCGCCCTTGTCGCGCAGCCGGAGAAACGCCGCGGCAGGCGGCAGCAGGGCCGCAACTGCCTCCGGCTTTCGGGCAGCGAGCAGCGACACCGTGTCGTCGTCCGTCGGGATGACCACGTCCACGGCGTGGCGGTGTACAGTACGCCGGAGCCAGTCGAGAAACCCGTCAGCGTTCGTCACGGGATGAGGATAGGTGAACGCGCGCTCCACGTAGCGGCTGAAGCGCGAGGGGTAGATGTGCGTGGCTTCGGCGCAGAGCACCCTGACGTTGTCGCGGCCGAGTTCCCGACACAGCTCGAGCGACTTGCGCAGCATGCCGTCCAGGACAAGAACGGTAAGCACTTGAGGCCCCCCGGACCAATGAGGAAGGGGAAAATTCCACCGGATCCCCAGTCCAATTCTCCAGCTTCCAGGCTGCACCTGCGCCGGATTGCGCCGGTTAGGCCTTTCGATCTAGAGCGGTTCGCACTTCCTGCTCTCGTCCCCGTTTGCCGCCGCCGCTAGGATGGGCTGCGGAGGTGGGCCCGTTGGATGTGTTGAGTGTCCAGGGACTGGAGGTGCGTTACGGCAGCCACACGGCCGTTCGCGGCGTGAGCTTTGGCATCGGGAGCGGCGAAGTGCTGGGCCTGATCGGCCCGAACGGAGCAGGCAAGACGAGTACGCTCGCGGCCATTGAAGGTCTGCTGCGTCCCGCTGCGGGTGAGATTCGTGTGCTCGGCGTCGACCCCGTGCGCGAGCCGCTGCGGGCGCGGGCCAGTCTTGGTGTGCAACTGCAGTCGACAGCGTTTCAGCCGGACCTCAGCGTACGTGAACTGGTCGCCCTGTACGCGGGGCTCTATGGTGTGCGCCTCGGTCGCGCGGAGCTCGATCGGCGCCTGGAGAGCATCGGGCTCCTCGAGGAGGCGGGGCGCAGAGCGAGCCAGCTTTCCGGCGGCCAGCAGCAGCGCCTCACGCTTCTGATCGCCCTCGTGCACGAACCTCCGCTGCTCTTGCTGGACGAACCCACGACCGGTCTCGATCCCCAGTCGCGGCGCCAGCTCTGGAGCCACGTCGAGGAGCAGCGCGCGGTCGGCCGCAGCGTCCTGTTGACGACGCACTCGATGGAGGAGGCCGCGGCCCTGTCGGATCGCATCGCCATCATGGTGCAGGGCGAGATCGTCGCGCTCGACACGCCGAAGAAGCTGGTGGAGACGTATGCCCGGAACCCTCGCGCCATGCAGCTCGCGCATGGCAGCGTGACGCTCGAGGATGTCTTCCTGCTGCTCGCCGGAGAGGAGGTCTCGAAGTGATCAAGGGGTCTGCGGCGCCTGCGCCCGGAGGCACTTTGGCAGCGCTCATGTCGGCCGAGATGCATGCGTTCGCGCGGAGCGGTCGCAGCCTGATCTGGACCATCGCGGTGCCCTTGCTGGTCCTGGTCATCGGCGAGAGCCAGCTGCCGAAGGGCATATCCGCGCAGGCGCCAACGCTCGAAATCGTCTCCATCGCGCTCGCGCTCGGAATCTTCACGCTGGGACTCTTCGGTTATGCGACCGTCCTTGCCACCTACCGCGAACGGGGGGTCTTCGAGCGGCTGCGCTGCGCACCGGTTCCCGCGTGGCAGATCCTCGGCGCGCGCCTGCTTGTGCAGATGCTGGCGGTGATTTTGCAGGCGGTGCTGCTGTTCGTTGTCGCGTGGGCGGCCTATGGCGTCGCGCCGAGCCTGGTGGGCGCTGGGTATGCTCTGGCCGTGACGATGCTTGCCGGGCTATGCGCACTCGCGATCGGCCAGGTGATCGTCGCGCTGGTCGGTACGGCCCAGGGCACCTCAGCGGTCGCCCGCGTGCTCTTCATTCTCCTGATGCTCCTCGACGGCTTCTTCTTCCGTTCGAGCAGGTGGCCGTCGGCCTTGCAGACGTTCGCGAAATGGACGCCGATCCGCATCGCAACGCGGCTGATGCAGGACGGCCTCGTGTCGGCGCACTGGGGTGCCGCGGACGTCCGCTATCTCCTCGCCCTCGCGGTCTGGATCGCGGTGCTTGCATACCTTGGCGTCTCGCGTTTCCGCTGGCAAGCGGCGTAGAGCAATGGCGAAACGAGGAGGTTCGAGGCGTGCGCAAGGCCATGGCCGCTATGTAGCGCCCGTGGCCCGCGCTAAACTTGGACCATGAGCCAAACCAACCGCTGGCGCTTCCGGGTCCTGGCCCTGCTCGGTTTTGCGCTGGCCACCTGGGCGACCTGGAGCTCGCAGGGCGGGCCACGGGGTCCACACCTGGGAATTGCCTTCGCGTTTGCGGGGGCCTGGGTGGCGTCGCTCTTCCTGACCTCCAATCCCTTCTGGCGGCGCGTGGCGATGCTCCTGGGCCTCCTGGCGGGCGCCGCCGCGACGTTGTTCGACCCTGGCCTCAATACGCTCCTGGCCGTCTCGGTGGGCTGGGCCGGCGCAATGATTCCCTGGCGCCGCATGGCCTACCTGGGGGTCGCCGTGGTCCTCTTCGCGTGCGCCGTGTCGGTGCTCGCCTCCGGACAGGTGACCGGATGGCAGCCGCTCTTGGCGATCGTGCAGTCCGCGCAGTTTTTCAACGTGCTGTTCCTATATGGTGTGGTGCTTCTGCTTGGGCGGTTCGCGACAGACAACACCGACGCGCGGCGGGCCCAGCAGAGGGCGCTCGAGGAACTGCAGGCGGCGCACGCCGAACTTCAGGAGCGCGCCGCCACGGTGGAGGAGCTCGCCACCCTGCGCGAGCGCGCCCGACTGTCGCGTGAACTGCATGACACCCTCGGACACGCCCTCTCGGCGGTCACTGTTCAGCTCGAGGCGGCGCGGCGTCTGATGCCGCAGCAGCCAGGGCGGGCCGACGACCTTGTGCGCGAGACGCAGGAGGTTGCGAGGTCCGCCATGCGTGACCTCCGCGTGCACCTGTCCGAGCTGCGGGAGCCGAGCGGGCCGCAGGACATCGGCGAGGCCGTGCGTCGGTTGGCCGACTTGGCCGCGAGCCAGAACGGGTGGCGCGTCGAGGTCCAGGTGGTTTCGGTCGAGCTGCCTGAGCGCGGACGCAAGGCCATGTTCCAGGTCGCCAAAGAGGCGCTGGAGAACTGCGAGCGGCACGCCCGGGCAACTCGCGTGCTCCTGACGCTTGAGCCGAAAGGGGCGAACGCCGTGCTGACCGTCGAAGACGACGGGTGCGGCTTCGCTCCAGAAAGGATCGCCCCCGGCCACTTTGGTATCGCAGGCATGCGGGAGCGCCTGAGGGAACTTGGTGGCGACGTTATCGTCGAGAGCAGTCCCGGTCACGGCACGTGCGTGACGGGGACCCTGCCCACCACGGCGACAGGGGGTGGATGAGGTGAAGGAGCCGATTCGTCTCCTGATCGCCGAGGATCAGCCCCTGATGCGCAGGGGACTGCGCACCGTCCTTGATCTGGAGCCAGGCTTCCAGGTGGTCGGGGAGGCGCCGGACGGCGTCGAGGCGGTCGCCCAGGCCAGACGCCTGCGACCCGATCTCGTCCTGATGGATCTGCAACTGCCTCAGCAGGACGGCGTGCAGGCGACACGCGAGATCATCCAGGCGGGACTCGGCCGCGTCCTCATCCTCACCACCTTCGACACCGAGGACTACGTGCTGGACGCCATCCGCGCCGGTGCCGCGGGCTATCTCCTGAAGGACGTCGACGCGGCGGAGCTCTGCCAAGTGATCCGCCGCATCGCCGCCGGCGAGGTGTTCGTCCAGCCCAGCGTCGCCGCGAAGTATCTAAGGCAGATCGCGCAGGCCAAGCGGCCGGACGTCGAAGAGCTGACACCGCGCGAACTCGACGTGTTGCGCCTGCTGGCCCGCGGCGCGAGCAACCGCGAGATCGCCGAGGGTCTCTACATTTCGGAGAGCACCGTCAAGAACCACGTCAACAGCATCCTTGGCAAGCTGCAGGTGCCCAACCGCACGCGCGCCGCCTTGCGCGCGCAGGAGTTCCTGCCCCCGGATGATCAGGACGGTTGATCGGTTGCGCGTGGTCGCGAGGCAATGATGGGGACAGGTGACGCCGCGGACCAGTATCTGCCGTTCGCGGGCCGGGTGTTCCCGGGCTTGGACTCGCCATCGCCCGTGTCATCCTGGGCATGCACCGCGGCAGTGAATGCGCCCGACTCGAATCCTCTCCGCGCATGAATCGGCTAGACGGGGGTGCTTCAACTGGCTCTTTCCTCTGGCGGCAGCGTGGTCGTCACGCTGGTCGTCCTCGGCTATATCCTCTGGAATCAGCTCCAGGTGCGGATCGTCCGCAGCAGCATGCTACTGCCGGTCGTCCTTCTGCTGCTGGGAGCTGCGAACCTGACGCAGTACACCGCCCGGCACCCGTTCTCGTCGTCGGACATCGCCATCCTCGCCGCGAGCCTGTTGCTGCTCGCGATCGGACTTGGCGCGGCCCGCGCCTATACGGTCCGGCTTTGGCGCGACGGTGACAAGATCTTCCGGCAGGGGAGCTACGTGACGGTGCTCTTGTGGCTTGTGGGCACCGCCCTCCACATCGGCGTCGAGTCTCTGGCGCATGGCGCCGCGACCACCGACCTCCTCTACCTCGGCCTGACGCTCGTAACCCAGCGCATGGTGCTGAGCGTGCGCGCCAGTCGGCTCGAGCATTAGAGACGCAAAGAGACGAGCCCGAATCCATGCGGCGTGTCCGCGCGGATTCGGGCTCGCTGAGGTCTGTCGGTCAGAAGCCGGGCGTCAACGCGACGGCCGAGAACTGCCACCAGTTCGAGGATGTCAGGGCCTCGCCCGTCGCCAGGAGAGGCTTGCCGACGATGACGGTACGCAGGTGCGAGTTGACCAGTTCCTGCAAGGCGGGCTGCCAGACGAAGAAGGAGTAGCCACCGGGAAGAGCCGGCGTGACGATGGCGGCCTTGCTGCCTTGCACCCGGCTGCACGCCGTTGGCTTGCCCGGCAGGCGGCCGCTGAGCAATGCCGCGGCGACGGAGCCATGGCTCGTGTCGGCGAGACAGCGCGCGGCGATCCATGGCGTCGTTCCAGGCGCCGGCGAGGAGATCGAGACGACCTGGGGGTGGGTCGCGAGCGACAGCTCCACGGCAGGCCTTGCGCCCGCCGGCAGTCTGGGGGACCAGATGGCGCGTGCACCGCTCGCCAAGGCGTCGCTTGGCCGCGCCGTCACCCAGAGCGCCGATTCGCTGGCCGAGGTGGATCCGCCCGGCCAACGCAGGTCGATCGCGACAATCTCGGTGGGGGCGATCGCCGGAATCCGCGCGAGCCTTAGGGTCGCGGGCACCGCGCGAACGTAGAAGCCTGGCTTCGCGGCAACCTTCGCGGGGATGGTGACCTTCTTGTTGTTCGGCAGGATGAAGGTCACGTCGACCGCGGGTGCCGTGCCCTGCCACGGCCAGGCGCGCACCCAGATGACGGGGAGGTCCTGCGGCAGGGTGGCGACGCTACCCTCGACGGTCGGCATGACAAACCCGGAAGACACCCGCGCAGGCATCCACCAGGCCAGGTAGAGGACGAGCACCAGGGCGACGACATAACCGAGGGCGGCAACGTAGTCGAACGGGCGGCGCGGCTTTTCGTCGCTCGACGTGGCACCGATCTCTGTTTCCATGCGACCACCATAGCACGTTTCTTCACAAACCGGCAGGAAAACGCGCCCTTTGACACGCCGCGACACGAACCGTGCGGCTGTCCTGAGAACACGCCACGGGCAATGATATGACGTTCGTCATCCCTAGTACCTTACCGATCGCACTACGGGGAGAAGTCTTTTCGCGAGACACTCGTGGCGACAGGAGGGATCGGGGTGCACGACGCTGCGCTCGACTTTATCCACGTTGGCCGCAACTATGGCCATGTGCAGGCCCTGCGCGACGTGTCGTTCGAGGCGCGCAAGGGGGAAGTGGTCGCGCTGCTCGGCCCGAACGGGGCGGGCAAGTCGACCGCCATAGCGCTGATGCTCGGTCTGAGAGCGCCGAGCTTCGGTCGCGTGACGGTGCTGGGCGAGGATCCGCGGCGCGAGGGCACTCGCGGCCGCATCGGCGCCATGCTGCAGGAGACCGCGCTGCCACCGGGCGTCAAGGTCGCGGAACTGCTCGCGTTCCAGCGCAGCCTCTACCCACGGCCACTGCCCTTCGACGCGGTGGTGGAGCGTGGCCGCGTAGGCGATCTCCTTGGTCTGCGCGTAGAACGCCTCTCGGGTGGCCAGCGGCGCCGGGTGCTGTTCGCCCTGGCCGTCGCCGGGGATCCCGAGGTCCTATTCCTCGACGAGCCGACAGCCGGTATGGACACCGAGTCGAGGGCGTTCTTCTGGCGCGAGATGGATGAACTCAGCCATAGCGGGCGGACCATCCTCTTCACAACCCACTACCTCGAGGAGGCGGACCGGCACGCGCGGCGCATCCTGCTGCTCCAGGGCGGGCGGCTCGCGGTGGACGCCACGCCTGAGCAGATGCGCAGGCGCACGGGCGAGAGCACCATGAAGTTTTCCATCTCTCCCGACTGGGTGGAGAAGGTGGCGGGACTGCTGCCGGACTGCCGGGTGGCCGCGCACGGCCCCAGGGTGAGCGTCGTCACGGCGGATGCCGAGGCGGCCCTGCGCGTCCTCTTCGCCCACGACGTTCCGCTCCACGGCCTCGAGGTGACGGCGGGAAGTCTTGAAGAGGCGCTTCTGCAACTGCAGGAAGGGGGCGACGACCGGTGACGGCACTCTTGCGCCTTGAAATCGCGCGCATGGTGCGCAACATGCGATTTCTCGTGTTTACCCTCGTGTTCCCGGCCGGTTTCTACCTGCTCTACACGGAGATGTTCCGTGCGCAGATCCGCCTTGCAGGCACCACCTGGGCCGGCTACTACATGGTGTCGATGGCGGTCTTCGGCGCGGTCGGCGCGGCGCTCGGCACGCTCGGCACGCGACTCGCGGCCGAACGGGCCGGCGGTTGGGTGCGCCTGTTGCGCGCGTCGCCCCTCGCCGCCGCCCACTACGTCGGCGCGAAGCTGGCCGCGGCGGTGATTGCCGCCGTGCCGGCAACCTTGCTCCTGCTGCTCCTAGGTGCCCTCGTGAACCATGTCGCGCTCACGGCAGGGACCTGGCTCGGGCTCTTCCTGTTCGTGATCGCTGGCGCCGTACCATTCGCGGCTCTCGGCCTGCTACTTGGCTACCTCTTCGACTCCGAGTCGGCCCAGGCTGGCCAGGTGCTGATCTGGCTCGCACTGTCGCTGCTCGGTGGGCTCTGGATGCCGCTCGAGGCCATGCCCAAGGTGTTCTCGGAGATTGCGCTCTACCTCCCGACCTTCCGCGCGGCGGACCTCGCGCGCCTCGCGCTCGGCGCGGCGTCGCGACCGGCCCTACAGGACATCGCGGTGCTCCTCGCGTACACCCTTGGACTAGGGGCTCTGGCTTGGTGGCGCTACCGGAGCGACGCAGAGCGGGAGTACGCCTGAAGGAGGCTGCCTGGTGGCGGCGGAACAGGAAGCGAGGATCCGGGTGCTGCTGGCGGAGGACCAGGCGATGGTGCGCGGGGCGATCTCCGCGCTCCTTCGCCTGTCCGCCCGGGATGTCGAGGTGGTGGCCGAGGCGGGCGATGGCGAGGAGGCGCTCCGCCTGGCACGCGAGACGAAGCCCGACGTGGCCCTGCTCGACATCGAGATGCCGCGACTCGATGGACTCGGGGTCGCGCAGGAGTTGCACGCCGAGTTCCCGCTACTGCGCATCGTGATCCTCACCACGTTCGCCCGGCCGGGGTACCTGAGACGCGCCCTCTCGGCCGGCGCCAGCGGCTACCTCCTGAAGGACGCACCGGCCGCGGAGCTCGCGGCCGCCATCCGTCGCGTCGCGCGGGGCGAGCGGGTGGTGCAGCCGGACCTCGCCTACGAGGCCCTGGCGCTCGGTGATGGTCCCCTGACCGGCCGCGAGCGCGAGGTGCTGCGCCTCGCGGACGGCCGCACGGCCCAGGCCATCGCGGCCGAGTTGCACCTTTCCGAGGGCACGGTGCGCAACTACCTGTCGGAGGCGATCCAAAAGCTCGGTGCGGCGAACCGCGGCGAGGCCCGCCGCATCGCGGAGGAGCGGGGGTGGCTATGACGGATCTGCCGCCGTGGCCAAGCGCGCGGGAGTTCGGCCGACGCTACACCTTCTACGCGCTGATCTGGCTCGCCTACCTGATCTATCCGCTCCTGTCGCTCTTCGGCATGCACTCGGTGCTCAAGATCACCGTGGGTGCCATCGGGCTTCTCGTCTTTGTCCCCGTCTACGTGTCGGCGTTCACGCTGCGGCCACCGCCGGACCGCGTCACCTTCGTGGCGGCGGCGGCGATCGAGCTGATCGGCCTCAGCACCGCGGCATATCTCGGCGTGCCGTTCCTCGGACTCGCGGTCTACGTTCCGGTGGTGCTCGCCCGGCTGCGCTCAGGCCGCGCCGCCATCCTAACGGTGGCGATTTCCGTGGGGCTGATGGTTGCCGTAGGGAGGGCGGTGGGCGCCCCCTCGAGCCTGCTACTGAGCCTCGCGCTCGTCAGCGTGCTCTCATCGGTGGCCCTGCGCGGCTTTCTGCGCTTCATCGATTCGACGCTCGCCCTGAGGCGCGCCCAGGAGGAGATCGCGCAACTCGCCAAGCTCGAGGAACGCAGCCGCATTGCTCGTGACCTGCACGACATCCTCGGCCACTCCCTCTCGCTCGTCGTGCTCAAGAGCGAGTTGGCGCAGGCGCTCCTGCAGCGTGGCGCGGCGGGGGAGGCCGAGGGCGAGATCGAGGAACTGCAGGCCGTGGCGCGCGCCGCCCTCGCCGAGGTGCGCGAGGCGGTCACCGGTTACCGCAAGGAGAGCCTGGCGGCCGAACTGTTGAGGGCACCGACGACCCTGGCCGCGGCGGGCATCCGCTGCGATGTCGAGGGGCAGCTTGCGGGTCTGACGGACGCGCAGGACGCGGCGCTTGCGCTGGTGGTGCGCGAGGCCGTCACGAACGTCGCGCGGCACAGCGCAGCGCACAGCTGCGGCATCCGCCTCTGGCGGGAGGCTGGCCAGATGCGCCTGCGGGTGGACGACGACGGCAGGGCAAACGATATGGTGACTCCTGGCAACGGCCTTGGGGGCATGACCGAGCGGCTATCCGCTCTGGGCGGCGATGTCAAGTGGCGCGGGGGCAATGGCTTCACGCTGGAAGTCGCCCTGCCAAGCCAGGACTGAGCGGGAGTCTTGCCCGGACAACTTCGCGTTGCCGAGCAGTGCCGCGTAGCCTTAAGCGGTGCTTTCCTGCGGCGGCTTGCGGCAATACTGTCCGCTGGGAGAGAGCAGGAATCATCTCCGGGCGGACCGAATGGCCTGTCCCAGAGCGGGAGGTGGGCGACTTGCACGCCGATCGGGCGAAGCTCGAGAACGAGGCCTTGCGTCTTTTCGAGTTCGGCATCGAAGAAGAGTTTCGCGAGCGCGGCAAGATCGTGCTGGACTCCAGCCTCGGTCTCGTGCCGCAGCCGCGGGGGCGCAGACCCAGACGTCACCAGGGACCGGACAAGAAGCACTGAACAGGCGGGAGGGTTCCCTCGTGGAACGTTGCCACATCTGCGGACGGCCGGACGACGGCAAGGCACTCACGGTCGACGGGCGGCACCTCTGCCGCGTCTGCGAGCGGATCACCGTCCGTCTCGAGCCCCAGCACCCCCTTTATCCCTTCTGGGTGCACATGCTGCACGGATTCGCGGGGGCCGCCGGGGATTGAGCGATACGCCGCTGACGGACGCGATTCGGCGGTACCGCTTGGCGGTGTCGTCCAGGCTGCATGTTCCGAGCCATGGCGGAGGTCCGGGCAGCCCAGCCCTGAAGGGCCTCTGGGGTGAACTCCTGAGCTGGGATGTGACGGAGCAGCCCGATCTCGACGACCTTTCGCATCCCGACGGGCCGATCGCCGAGGCGCAAGGACTTGCCGCCGGCTTCTTCGGCGCGGCGCGGGCCTTCTTCCTCACAGGCGGCGCCACGCTCGGCGTGGAGTCCGCCATTTTCGCAGCCCTTGAAGGCGGGAGAGCGCTGCTGGCGGCTCGGGACAGCCACCGCAGCCTGCTCGGCGCGGCTGCCCTGACCGGCATGGACGTCGTGCTGCTCGATCCCGCACGCGACCAGGGCACCGGCGTTTCGCTCGGGCCAAGCCCGGGGGACGTCGAGCGGGCTCTTTTCGACCATCCCGACATCGGCGCCGTGCTCGTGAACTACCCGAGCTACCTCGGTGTCGCGCCGGACCTCCGGGCCATCGCCGAGGTCGCGCACCGCCAGGGAGCGCTCGTCATCGCCGACGCCGCGCACGGGGCGCACTTCGGACTCGATCCCAGGCTGCCGGCTCCTCCCATCGCCCTGGGAGCCGATCTCGTCGTGCTTGGCATGCACAAGACCGGCGGGGCATTGACCCAGGCTGCGATGCTGCTCCTGGGAGAGCGAGCGGCGGGACTGGCGGATCGGGTGAGCCTGGCCATCGGGCTTCTCGGCACCTCCTCGCCTTCCTACCTCCTGCTGATGTCGGTCGAGCAGGCGCTCCACGACATGAGGGACGCCATGCCGGCCCTTCTTGCGACGGCGATCGACCTGGCACAGACGGTGCGCGGTCCCGCGAGGATCGCGGTGTCGCTGCCGCAGGACCCCCTCCGCGTCGCCTGGCGCGCCGAAGATGCCGCGGCGGTTGCGCAAACCCTTGCTTTGGCGGGCGTTCGCGGCGAATATGTGGACGGTGACACAGCGCTCTACTGCGTGCCCTTCGGCGCCCGTGAACGGGACATCGAAGAGCTCAGACGGGTGGTGGCGGGGTTGCCCGCGCCGCCACGACCGGAGAGGTCGCCGCTCCTCGCTCCGATCAGGATCGCTCCGCGCGCCGCGCTACTCGCTGGTCGGCGCCGCGTCGACCTGAGGCGGTGCCAGGGCATGATCGCAGCCGATATCGTCGCACCGGTACCGCCCGGGATCCCGGCCCTCTGGCCAGGCGAGCCGATCAGCCGGGAAACGGCGGACCATCTCTTCACAGAGGCTTCAAAGGGTCGACGCATCATGGGAGTCGATCACGAACAGGTTTGGGTGGTGGCGGAGTGAGGGGACTCTACGTCGCGCTTGAGGGTGCCGACCGGGTCGGCAAGTCGACCCAGATGCAGAAGCTGGTGAAGCGCCTCAAGGCGCTCGAGCTCCAGGTCGTCGAAACGCAGGAGCCGGGCGGAACAGCCTTGGGTCAGGAACTCAGGCGCCTCTTGCTGCACGAGGGCACCAAGTCCCCAGTCGCTGAGCTGCTGCTCTTCCTGGCCGACCGGGCCGAGCACCAGGAGCGCGTGATCGAGCCCGCCCTGCGTCGCGGAGCCGTTGTCGTCTCCGATCGCAGCGCATATTCTACCTTCGCCTATCAAGGCATTCGGGGGGGCTTCGGCCTGGACCTGATGCTGCGCCTGCACGAGGACCTCGGGCTTCTGCTGCCCGACATGGCCGTCGTGCTCGATATGCCGGAAGACGAGGAGCGCTGGCAGGATCGGGCACCCGACGCCGTCGAAGCTCAAGGAGACCATGAGGCACTCAGGCAGGCCTACCGGGAGATTGCCAGGCGCTTCCCGGAGCGCGTCCGGCTGGTCGACGCCGACGGTTCGGCCCGCGACGTGGCGCAGGAGATCTGGCAGGAGGTCTGGCAGACCGTGATGGAATGGAGGGAGGGGCGAGAATGAAGCTGATCGTGGCGATCGTCCAGGACAAGGATGCCGGCCGCATCCTGCAGGCGCTGGTGAAGAAGGACTTTCGGGCCACTCGCCTCGCCAGCACCGGCGGGTTTCTGAGGGAAGGCAACACGACACTGCTCCTCGGCGTCGACGAGGACCAGGTGCAGGAAGTCGTCGACCTGATCGGCGAACTCGGCTGCTCGCGTGAGAAGCTTGTCACGCCTCTGTCGGCGGTCGGCGGGCCGATGGACTCCTATGTGCCCTATCCCGTCGAGGTGACCGTTGGCGGAGCCACCATCTTCGTGCTGCCCGTCGAGCAGTACCACCGCTTCTAGCCATGCTTCACGCCTGGCTGGTGACCGGCCCCGCGGGAGCTGAGCGCCGCGCCGAGAGCAGGCGGCTTGCGGCGGAGCTCATCGCCGCTGGAGCCGAGGGCCCGCTCGTTCTCGCCGGCCACCATCCCGACGTGCGCGAATATCCCGATCCCTTGCGCATTGACGATGTGCGGGAGATCGCGGCGACGCTCGCGCGCCCCCCGCTGCTGGGCGGGGGGCGCGCTCTGCTGCTCGGCGGACTGGCGCAGGCCAAAGCCGAGGCGCAGAATGCCCTCCTGCGCATGATGGAGGAACCGCCGCCCGACCTATATTTCGTCGCGGAAGCCGAGACGGCGCAGCAGGTCCTGCCCACCCTGCGCTCGCGGCTGGGGATGCATCCTCTGCCGCGCCTCGCGCCTTCCGCGATCGCCGAGCGCCTGCGGGCCTCCCGTCCGGATGCCTCGGGGGATCTGATCGACGAGGTGTCCCACGGCGCCGACGGCTATGTCGACAAGGCACTCGCCCTGCTCGACGCGCTTTCCGCTCTGGACGCGGCACTTCCACCGGATGACGGCAGGGAAGATTGGTTCATTAGGGCCGCATCGGCCGTTGACGCAAGCAGTGAGACATGCACAAATGGGCTTGCGGGTCGTTTTGCGGCACGGTGGCATGGCACGTGGGACCCACGGTACCTGCGAGCCTGGCAACATGCCGAGGAGACGCGCCTGATCATCGCACGTAACGGCAACGCGCGGCTGGCCGCGGAGGTGCTGTTTTCGGAACTCGCGCGTCTAGGAGTGTTGCGCGGTGGCGCAAGCAGTGGGGATAAGGTTCCGTAGCGCCGGGAAAGTCTACGACTTCCATCCGGCGGGGTTCGAGCTATCGGTGGGAGATCCGGTCATCGTGAGCACGGTGCGCGGGCAGGAGTATGGCACCGTGGCGCGTGAACTCGGCGAGGTGGAGACGCCGGAGAGCCAGTTGAGGCCCGTCCTGCGCCTTGCGGACTACGCCGACGCGGAGCAGCATGCGCGCATGCACGACCTCGGCACCTACGCCTTCTCCGTCGCGCAGACCGCGGTCGAGCGCCTCAGGCTCGACATGGATCTGATCGAGTGCGAATACACGTTCGACGGCCACCACGTCACCTGCTTCTTCACGGCGGAGGAGCGCGTCGACTTCCGCGAACTGGTTCGGGAGCTGCAGGCCAAGCTCGGCTGCCGCGTTGAGATGCGGCAGGTGGGCGTGCGCGACGAGGCAAAGATCCTCGGCGGGCTCGGCATGTGCGGGCGACCGATGTGCTGCTCGGCCTTCCTGACGGAGTTCCAGTCGGTCTCGATCCGTATGGCCAAGGACCAGGGCCTCTCTCTGAACCCTTCTCGCATCACGGGCAATTGCGGACGCCTGCTCTGCTGCCTGCGCTTCGAGCAGGTCGAGGGGAGCCGCAGTCGGGCGGCGGTCGCGAGTGGGACCTGAGAAGTCCCACTACGTCTACCTCCTGCGTTGCGGCGACGGCACCTTCTATTGCGGCTACACAACGGATCTGAAAGCGCGCATCGCTGCCCATGAGGCGGGCAGGGGTGCGCGCTACACGCGTGGAAGGGGACCCTTGGAACTGGTGTTCAGCGAAGCCTGCTCGGACCGCTCGAGCGCCCTCAGGCGCGAGGCGGAGATCAAGCGCCTGCCGCGCAAGGAGAAGATCGCGCTGATCGCAGAGGATCATGACCGCTAGACTCGTCATCGTCCCGACCCCGATCGGCAACCTCGGCGACATCACCGCGCGAGCGCTGGAGTGCCTGAAGGTCGCCGACGTCGTCTACGCCGAAGACACGCGGCGGACAGGGACGCTCTTGCTGCATTTCGGCATCAAGAAACCGCTCAGATCTCTCTTTGTCGGCAACGAGAAGAGCCGCAGCCTCGCGGCGCTCGCCGACCTCAGGGAGGGGCGAACGGTCGCACTGGTCTCCGACGCCGGCACGCCCGGCATCTCCGATCCGGGCGCCTATCTGATCCGGGCGGCGATCGACGAAGGGTTCGCCGTCGAGGCCCTGCCCGGCCCGCAGGCCATGCTGCCCGCTCTGCTTGTCTCGGGCCTTGAGCCGGCGCCGTTCGCGTTCATCGGCTTCCTGCCGCGCTCGAGCGCCGCTCGGCGCACGGCGCTCGAGGAGATTGCGGCGCTTCGTCTGACCCTCGTCTTCTACGAGGCGCCTCACCGGCTCGCCGCCATGCTGGCGGATTGCCGCGCGGTGCTGGGTGAGCGTCCGGCCGCCGTGGTGCGGGAGATCAGCAAGGTGCACGAGGAGACGCGCCGGGCCACGCTCGGAGAACTCGCCGCCTGGGCCAAGGCCGAGCCCCCGCGCGGCGAGATCGTGGTGGTGGTCGGCGGTATGGTCGAGAGCTCAGCCGAGCCGCAGGATTTGTCGGGGTTCGTGGCGGAGAGGCTCCGGCGCGGCGAGAGCCCCGCGGCTATCGCCAAGGCGGCGAGAGACGTGGGTCATGCGCGTCAGGAGGCTTACCATGAGGCTCTGAGACAGTCCGGCAAGGAGGACAGCTAGCGGCGCCGCTCTGGGCGCGCATGCATGTTATCCAGAAGTAATGCATGAAGATCCGCCGGCCGGAAGCGGTGGGCCTGGAAGCCCGACGCACGCCCCGCGTGCGTCCCGACCCTTGGATGGAACATTGCCATGCGGCTTCACGGGCGGGTTTTGGCCACATTGTACGAAATTCCTACGTTGGTTGTGCTGCCATCCGTTGACTTCCAAGGCAGAATGTCGTTACTATGCTATGGTAACGCACGAAAGTGCAGACAGAATCGAGGTGAAAACCCAATGATGAAGTCTACCGGGATCGTTCGCAAGGTCGATGACTTGGGTCGTGTGGTGCTGCCGATCGAGCTGCGTCGCACTTTGGACATCGCCGAAAAGGACTCGCTCGAGATCTACGTGGATGGCGAGAAGATCATTCTGCGCAAGTACGAGCCAGCCTGCGTCTTTTGCGGCAACGCGGGCGATGTCACGAACTTCCGTGGCAAGAACATCTGCAGCGCTTGTGCGTCCGAGATCGGCGCCCACCAGACCGCCGTCTGACCGCCGCGGTACGCGGCCTTTTTTGGGGCGATTTCACTCTGCTTTGCGAACGCCCTTGCCTGAGCCCATGGCAGCCTCTCCGGATGGAGGGCTGTCATGGCATTTAAGAGTGCCCGCGGGCGTACCTTCGGGCGATGCGCAAAGGAGTTCCCACACTCGTGCTGCGGCGCGAGCATTACCTGCGCCTCCTGGCCCTCGCCGTACTTTGGTTGCTCGCCATGGGCATCGCGTCGTGGAGAT
>JAJZIE010000316.1 GCA_021810725.1 Bacillota bacterium
CTTGCATCACAATGAAGGTGCCCGAAGGCGAGTCGTTGCATCAGAACGGAAAGGTGCCCGAAGGGAGTGAGCCAGGTGTCACGAACCGGCACGTCAGACCTGCCCCGGAGGGAGGAGCTGGACGTGCCCCTGCTGTTCAAGGAGCGCCAGGCGGTGCTGGCGGAGCTCGCGCAGCGCTATCGCAGGGCGCGCAAGGGAGAGAAGACGCGTCTGCTGGATGAGGCGACAAAGCTGCTCGGCCTGAACCGCAAGTATATCGCACGAGCCCTGCGCAAACGGCCGCGTAAGTCGGCTCCGCTGCCAAGAGTGCATCGCCGTGGCCG
This sequence comes from Bacillota bacterium, assembly GCA_021810725.1. Lineage (GTDB taxonomy): Bacteria > Bacillota > Sulfobacillia > JAJZYS01 > JAJYTV01 > JAJZQO01. Next base: position 324 of record JAJZIE010000316.1, read on the forward strand.
GCCGCCGAAGTATGGCATGCCGGTGAAGGACGCCTTGGTGCGGGTCTGGGCCATCCTGGGTTTCCCTGCCGGCAAGCGCTTGGCGCCGTTCATGGCCGAACTCGTGGATGCGTTGGAACGCCACGGCGAGATCTCCCTGCTCCCGGAGGTGCGTATACGGCTGCTGGCGATGAGTTCGGCCACAATCGACCGCCTGCTGGCAGCGGACCGGAGACGGCTCGAGATTAAGGGACGCTCCGGCACTCGTCCAGGCTCCCTGATGAAGCATGGCGTTCCCATCCGTACCTTCGCCGACTGGGACGACGCCCAGCCCGGCTTCCTTGAGATCGATCTCGTCTCGCACGAGGGCGGGAACCCCGCGGGCGAGTTCTGCCAGACGCTCGACATGACCGACGTCACCACCGCCTGGACGGAGACCGTTGCCATCCGCAACAAGGCCCAGCGCTGGGTCTTTGCGGCGCTGAAGGAGAAGTTGACGTTATTCCCGTTCCCTGTCCTCGGTCTCGACTCCGACAACGGTAGTGAGTTCATCAACAAGCACCTCATCACGTACTGCCAGCAGCACGAGCTCACGTTCACCCGCTCACGCCCTGAACGCAAGAACGACAACTGCTATGTGGAGCAGAAGAACTGGGCGGTGGTGCGTAGGTCCGTCGGCTACCGCCGCTACGACACCCCGAGCCAGCTGGCCCTGCTCAACGAGCTCTACGCCAATCTCCGCCTCTACACGAACTTCTTCCAGCCCACGCAAAAACTCGTTCGCAAGGAGCGCCACGGCGCCAAAGTGCGCCGCTGTTACGACACCGCCAAGACGCCCTACCAGCGCGTCCTGGCCTCGGACAAGGTCTCCACGGAGGCTAAGGATCGGCTCACCGCGATCTTCCGCACCCTCAACCCCGCGGCACTCCAACGCGAAATCTACCGACTGCAAACTGAGCTCATGAGGCCTGCCGTCGACCAGCCATTCTCCCCGCTGCCGGCCACCAAGCCCCGCCGCAACTTCGAAATCCACTCCGGCTCCTAAACGCGCCGTAGGAGGGGGGACACCTTCGGTTTCCCCCCTAACCCCTCTTCCACCCGCCTCCTATGTCAGATCTACAAGCACCTTTCTTTTCTGATGCAACGAATTCACGTTCAGGCACCTTTTCTATTGACGCAACGGGTTCCGGGAGGGTGCTGCGTCGCCGCCCTGCCCCACGAGGGCGAGGAGGAAGCCGTCGTAGCCTTTGCTTCCGACCGTCTGGATGGCGGTCGCGCTGACCCTGCGCTCGGCCGCGAGGATCTCGAGGAAGCGCCGCACGCCCAGCACGTTCAGGTCCTCGCTCTGCGCGTCGATCACGTCCCCGTTGCGCACGACGTTGTCGACGACGATTAGGCTGCCCGGCCGCGTGAGGCGCAGCGCCCAGTGGAAGTAGAGCGGGATGTTCGCCTTGTCCGCGTCGATGAAGACAAAGTCGAAGGGGCCCTGCCCTTCCGATTCGAGTTTGGGCAGCGCGTCCGCAGCCGGTCCGAGACGCAGCTCGACGCGGTCCTCGACCCCTGCACGGGCGATGTTGCGCCTTGCAACCTCCGCGTGGCGGGAGCTCACCTCGAGGGTGATCAGGCGGCCGCCCTCCGGCAGGGCGCGAGCGAGCCAGATGGTGCTGTAGCCACCGAGCGTCCCGAGTTCGAGGATCCTGCGGGCTCCCTGGATCCGCGCCAAGAGGTGCAGAAGCTTGCCCTGGTTCGGCGCCACGTTGATCTGCGGCAGCCCGTCCGCCTCGCTCTGCGCGAGCGCCGCGTCGAGGGCGGCATCCTGGGGTACCAAGAGGTCCGTGATGTAGCAATCCACCTCTACCCAGCGGTCTTCCGCCAACCAGATCTCCCCCTTCGCCTGCACCTCTCGTCGAACATCTGTTGGAAGGATCTTCCATTCTCCAGTCGAATGGAGTCGTCAGAAGTCGAGGAAAGGGGATCGGACCGTGATCAATCGAGTGGTGCTCGTCGGGCGCGTCGCGAACGACTCGGAACTCACGTATTCGCGCGATGGACTTGCGATCTCAGCGTTCTCCCTTGCGCTGGGTCGACCCGGCAGCAGCGAGTTCCTGCCGATCGTGATGTTCCGCAGGCTGGCAGAAGCCACCTCCAAGTACCTGCACAAGGGCCGGCTCGTCGGGATCGAGGGCCGCATCGCGAGCCGCTCCTACGAGACGACGGAGGGAGAGAAGCGCAGGGTCATCGAGGTCATCGCCGACCGCTTGCGCTTCCTCGACCCTCCGCTGGTTCTCGGGGAAGAGGAGCAACGGAAGGCGCCGCCACGCGGCGCCGCGGAGAGCTGACCGAGATGCCATTGACCCAGTTCGTCCAAAACGCCGTCTCGACGCTGCAAGGATGGTTCGCCGCCTTCGCCGTCCTCGCCCTCCTCTATGGTGCCTATCTCCTGTGGACGAGCGGCGACAACCCGCAGCACCGCTCCCGCGCCTACCAGCACATCCTGTCGGTCGCTGCGGGGCTCTTGATCGTGATCTTCGCCAAGGACATCGTGCGGGTGATCTTC
>JAJZIE010000317.1 GCA_021810725.1 Bacillota bacterium
TCCGCTACCGCATCCTCTTCCTCGAGGCCCGGGAGGAAGTGCTGCTCCACCGCTACAAGGAGACGCGCCGGCGCCACCCACTGGCCGCCGAGGGTCGCGTGCTCGAGGCCATTCGGCTCGAGCGGCACCAGCTCGAGGAAGTGCGGGGCTGGGCCCACATCGTCGTGGATACCTCGGACCTCACGCCGCGGCAACTGCGGGCCGAACTCGGCCGCATCTTCACGGAAGCGGAGGGCGAGGACTCGCTTCTCGTCCAGCTTGTCTCGTTCGGTTTCAAGCACGGGCTGCCCCTCGACGCGGACCTCGTGTTCGATGTCCGCTTCCTGCCGAACCCGAACTACGTCCAGGAACTGCGCCACCGCACGGGTCTCGACGAGGAGGTACGGGAGTATGTCCTCCACTGGCCCATCACCCAGGAGCTTCTCATGCGCGTCGCCGGACTCATCGACTTCCTGCTGCCGCAGTACAGCCAGGAGGGCAAGTCGCAGGTGGTGGTGGCGATCGGCTGCACCGGCGGGCAGCACCGCAGCGTCGTGATCGTGGAGGAACTGGCTCAGGCCCTGCGTCAATCGGGACGCCGCATCAGCGTGGAACATCGGGATCGCGTTCGCGTGGCGGGTGCCACGTGAGCGGCCGCGCCCTGCGCTGGCTGATGCCGGGCCTGCGTTTCAAGCGCTGGCTCGGACTCCTGATCGTCGCGGTGGCCCTGGCGGCGGTCGGGGCGGTGCTGATCGTCCGCAGCTGGGGCGTCCCGCACCGGCACGTCAGCCAGGACGTGGCCCTGGTGCTGGTCGGTGTCGTGGTAGGGGTCTACGCGGTACGGCAGCTGATCACGTCGGTGGTGACGGCGCTTGTCCCGACCGAGCATGGCGAGATCGCGGAGTCGTACTGGCGCGCCCGCGTCCTGCTGCGCGGGCCCCGCATCGTCGCCCTCGGCGGCGGCACAGGCCTGCCGGTGCTGCTGCGCGGCCTCAAGCAGTACAGCTCCAACATCACCGCGATCGTCGCCGTCACGGACGATGGCGGCAGCTCCGGGCGCCTGCGCGGCGAGCTCGGCGTGCCGCCGCCCGGCGACCTGCGCAACTGTCTCCTGGCCTTGGCCGAGACGGAGCCCCTTCTCGAGCAGCTCTTTCAATACCGCTTCGACTCTGGCGAGGGCCTCTCGGGCCACGCGTTCGGGAACCTCTTTCTCGCCGCCATGTGCACCGTCACGGGAGACTTGCAGGAGGCGATCCGGGCGTCGAGCCGGGTTCTCGCCGTTCGCGGCAAGGTCCTGCCGGCGACCGACGACGAAGTCGTGCTGCGCGCGGAGCTCCAGGACGGGCGGGTCATCGAGGGCGAGTCTCTCATCCCCGAGGCGCGTGGCGTCGTGCGTCGGGTGATGCTGGATCCCGACACGGCGTCGCCGACGGGCGAGGCCTTGCAGGCCATCGCCGAGGCGGACGTGATCGTGCTGGCGCCGGGGTCGCTCTTCACGAGCCTGATGCCGAACCTCCTGGTGCGTGGCATTGCCGATGCCATACGCCAGTCCAAAGCGCAGCGCTTCTACGTCCAGAACATCATGACGCAGCCCGGGGAAACCGATGGCATGACGACGGAGGAGCACCTCGAGGCGATCCAGCGCCACGCGGGTCCGGGGCTCGTCGATTGCGTCGTGGTCAACGAGACTCCGCTCGACCAGGAGACGGCCGCCCGTTACCGCGAGCGTGACGCGGAGGTCGTGAAGTGGAGCCATCAGGGTCTGGAGGCGGCCGGCTACGAGGTCCTTTCGGGTCCTCTGCTTGCCCAGGACAGCCGGTACGCCTGGCACGATCCGCAGGCGGTGGCTCGCCTCATCGTGCAGCGCTGGTCACGCCGCAGGCCCGAGCCAGGCCGGCTTCTCGACATTTTCATGCTGCGTGACCAGTTGCGATCGGAACAGCGATGAAGGGACAGCTCAGTCAGACGCTGAAGGTGAAAGAGGAGATCCTCGCGGGGTCGCATGCCCGCAACTTCGAGCGCGGCCTGTTGCGGGGGCTCCTCGATGCCGGACTGACCTCTCTGGCGGATGGCACGCCGGCGGTGGCGGTGGACCGCGCGCGCACCGCGCGCGTCGCGCATCGGGTCGCGGCCGAGCAGCTGCACCTGGACGCCACGGTGCTCAAGCGCCAGGGCGGCGCTCGCGGGCGGCGTTTCCTGCTCGCCTTCCCCGGCGCGCAGGATGCCGTCGGCCGGTTCACGGAGGCGCCGCCACAGCGGCTCCCGGCACTGGCGCGCCGCGGCTACGTGGCGGGTCTCTTTCTCGCCGTCGGAAGTCTGACGCCGCCCAGCACCGGCTATCTGATGGAGCTCAGGCTGGCCCGACCAGCCGCCGCAGCGGCGGCCGAGTCGCTTCTCGTCGGCTTCGGTCTCACGCCGCACCGGCGCCTCCGACGCGAGTACAGCGTCGTATACCTGCGGGGCGCTGATCAAATCGCCGAGCTCTTGAGCCTCATCCATGCCCAGGAGGCGCGGCTGAAGCTCGAGGACGCGCGCAGCGTGCGCAGCATGCGCGGAACGGTGAACCGCCTGGTCAACGCCGAGTCCGCCAATGTGGAGAAGTCGGTTCGGGCGGCGATCGCGCACAGCGAGTGGATTCGCAGGTTTGCGTCGAAGCGCGGGCTCGACAGTCTGCCGCCCAAGCTCAGGGAGGCCGCCCAGGCGCGGCTCGACGATCCCGAGGCGCCGCTCGAGGAGATCGGCAGGCGGCTTGGCTTGACCAAGGCGGGTGTGCACTACCGCCTGCGGCGCATCGCGGAACTTGCGATGGCCCGCGATGAGGAGCAGCAAGAACGCGGAAGGATGCTGTAGCTGTGAGATCGATTCGGCGCCTCCCGTCGG
>JAJZIE010000318.1 GCA_021810725.1 Bacillota bacterium
GGACTGGAGCGCGAGGGTGAGAGCCTGCGCTACCTGCGAGCGCTCGGACTGCACCTGCGAGTAGAGCGTTACCGCGTTGAACATCACGATCATCGCCACCATCAAGAAGATGGCGAAGACCATGTTCGAGAAGCCGTCCTCGCGCCGCAGAGAGAAGCGACGCACGCCTATACCTCCTTCCATCAACACTGGTGTCACTGGCCGACGAATGTGCCGGTGGTGGTCTGCACGTTGCCCTGCAGGTCGTTCGTGCCCTGCCCCGGATAGGCCAGGATCGGGTCGTTGTCAGCGGGAGAGCCCGGCACGTACATCGACGTGGCTCCCTCGGTGTCGGACACGGCGACGCTGAAGGGCGAGAAGTCGACGATGCGCACGGGCATCGGATAGGCGATCTGAATGGTCATCACGTTGCCGTAGCCCTGGCGCACCCCCTGCACCGTCGGAGGGAGTTGCACGTTGGCCTGGGTGGGATCGAAACCGTTTTGCTTAAGGTCTGCGATGATGGTCTGTTGCACGTTCTGTGTGTAGCCGCCCTCGACGGCCATTTCGTTTGCGGCGATGCTGGCGATGCGCGCAAGAGAGGACTTCGCCGCCTGAACCTGCGCGAAGCTGCTGCCGGCCGTCACGCTCAGAAAGATCAGCGCAAGCCCAATGATGTAGCTGACCCACTCGCCCAAAGACTCACCTCCTCAAAAACACGAAACGGGCGGGCTCCGGGTCGCCCCGGCACCCGCCCGCTGCGCTTCGCAATCAGTATTGGGTGAGGTCGTTCAGGCGGGAGTTGACCCAGGCGGCGCCGCCCGCCTTCCAGAAGGCGAAGATGAGCGCCGCGATGATCACGACGACGCCGAGGACCATCAGTTCGTTGACCCACGAGGACTGGCCGGCCTGCTCGGTGCGCAAGCGGTAGACCGTTGAGGCCGTGTTGGCCTGCAGGCGGACGACCGTGCGCAGGGCCGTGTCCTGAACCGATGCGACAGCACGGTTGAGCGTGGCACGAGCACGGGAGAGGAATCTACGGATCTTGTTCATCATCAGGTGAACCTCCCTGCATTGGTGTTCGGGGCAAGATCGGACGACGATGCCAAGGGGACTTTGAGACGGCGATTACGCCAAGCCTTGGCGATGGAGCGGACTGATCACCCCCACATATACGGCGTTACAACACGCCGGTCGCGCCGGAGCCGAGCAGCCAGCCAGCGACGAGAAGCACCATGATCCCGAAGATGGCGAAGCCGGGCGCCGTCGTCATCACCATGTCGAGCCTGTTCGTCTGCTCTTCGGTCTCCTTCTCGCGTGTGATGCGCAGAAGGTCTTGCAAGGGCTCCAGGGCCGCACCTGAGAGCCGGGAGCCCCATGCCTGGGTGATGGTGTCTGTGAAGGTGCGGAACTCGAGGCGGTTCACCCGGTCGGCGAGCAGCCGCAAGGCATCCCTCGCCGTCTGGACTTCGCCATGCTCGCCCCGCCCGGCCGAAGCCGTGGCCATGTCGGTCAGGGTGCGCTGCAGGTCGCGCCGCAGAGGGTCACGCATTCCCGGCAGCACGGCGTTCAGGCTGTCCTGCACAGTCCTGCCGAGGTCGAGGTGGACCCGCAGCACCGCGATCAGGGACGGCAAACCTCGCACCATCTGGTGTTGCCAGTCCCGGTATTGACGCATCACCATCACGCCCGCGATGCGCCATGCGGCGATCACAATCGGCACGAGCGCCAGAAGCGCGATCCACCAGGATACCAGCAGCAGGCCAAGGAACAGCACGCCGGAGATGATCCCAGTGATGACCGCGATGCGCGACGGCGGCCAGCCAAGGGCATCGGCGGCGTGCCGGATGGGTTCCGCCGTCTGCTTCTCCACCGCCTGTGTGATGGCGATGACGATGCTCTTCCAGGTCGGTGTCGGGGACGTCCCGAAGTGGAACCGGGTCTGCGGCGTCAGGGCGAGCCATACGGCAAGGCCCGCCAGGAGGACGGTCGCCAGACCGAGGATCACAGGCAAGCGAACTCCTCCCTTCTAGACGCTGATCTCCTCGGACTTGCCGACCGAGTTCTTCACGACGTAGGCAGCGGCGGCAAAGAGCAGCATCGCCACATCGGCGCTCGTCTGCCCCGCCAGCGAGTTCTGGAACACGACGGCGGTCGAGGCCGAGAACACCGGCAGCAGCAGGAACGCCACCATCGGCAGCCCGATGATGGCGTTCGAGAAGCGGCGGGTTGACGCGATCTTGGCCTGCTTCTTCTGGTCGCCCCGGATCCTCTCGGTCCATGCGTCGATCAGTTCCGAGAGCAGATCGGCCGCTGGTTTCTCGCGGCGGTCGGCCTTGAGGATCTCGGCGAGGAGCTGCAGCTCCGAATGCCCGAGCCTGAGCCCGAGTTCGTAGATGCCCTCCTCCGCACTGCCGCCCACGGTCTCGCGCGCCAGCGCCATCGCGATCCAGGACTTCAGAGGCTCCTGCAGGCCGGGCACCGTCTGGCGCAAGGCCGTGACGGGGTGCCCCTGCACCGGCAGGGTGAAGCGCATCGTGTTCGCCATGACGTACGCCTCGTTGTCCGCGGCGCGCCAGCGCGCGAGCGCCAGGTTGCGCAGCAGGGCCACAGGCCCTTGGAAGCCGAACATGCCGAAGATCACGGCGACCACCACGTTGCGCGTGAGGGTGAGTGTGAGGAGGCCCATGAGGCCGCCGGCGACGAGCTGCACGGGACGCACCAGCAGAGGAGGAATCGGTATGCCGGACATCCAGACGAGTCGCCTGATCCCCTTGAGGTTCTCCTCTGCCTTGATCTCCGCGCGCCGTCCCTTCTCGCGGGACGGCGCGTCGCCGAACCGGAATTCCTGGCGCGGCCTGAGGCCCATGTAGAT
>JAJZIE010000319.1 GCA_021810725.1 Bacillota bacterium
CCCCGACCCTCGACACGCGCACGGGGGCATACCGCGGCTGGGCACCCGCAGGGATCCGCTACCAGCCGGTTACGCTCGGCCTCCACCCGGTCGTGCAGGGCGGACAGGTCTATCTGACGCTCGGGGACCTCGCCCAGATCCTGAACACGTACGCCTGGGCCAGGTCCGAACCGGACGGCAGCATGCTCTTCTCGACCTTCATGGTGCCATGACATCCGAGCGCGCCCTGAGGTGGCGGCACATCGCGAGCAAGGAACGTCCAGAGCGGTCCGGGACCCGCAAGGCGGACGCTGCTCCCCGTCCCGCGGCCCCGACCGAAGGGACCGCTTGAAGGCCAAGGTGTCGCGCCCGCGGCCCGTTCAAGACGCGAGCCAAGCGGCGGAGGACCGGTGAGACCGGTCCTCCGCCGCTTGGCTGTCCTGCGCTGCTAGCCCTTCAGCAGGCCCTTCGAGACCAGGAACTGCTTCGCCACCTGCGGGATCGACTGCTTCGAGATGTCCACCTCGAAGTCGAGGTGCTCCATCTCCGAGTTGCTGATCTGGCCCGCCAGCTTGTTCAGCACGCCCTCGACCTCCGGGTGCTGCTTGAGGAAGTCCTGGCGGATCACCGCGGCCGCGTAGTAGGCCGGGAAGAAGTTCTTGTTGTCCTTCAGCACGGCGAGGTGGTACTTCTCGAGGCCGCCGTCCGTCGTGTAGGCGTCGGTCGCCTGGATCTTGCCCTGGGCCATCGCCTGGTAGACGAGCGAGTGGTCGATCGTCAGGACGCTCTTGAAGTGCAGGCCGTAGTCCTTCTCCAGCCCCGGCAGGCAGTCCGGGCGGTTCTGGCACTCGGAGTCGATGCCGGCCGTCATCTGCGGCGCGTACTTCGCGAGCTGGCTGATCGTCTGGATGTTGTCCTGCTGCGCCAGGCTCTCGGGGATCGCCATGGCGTACGTGTCGTTGAAGCCCAGCGGCTTCAGCCACTCGAGACCCCACTTCTTCTGGTACTGCTGCTGCACGTAGTCGTACATCGCCTGCTCGCTCTCGGCCTTCGGCTGCTTCAGGATCTCGACGTAGCCCGTGCCGGTGTAGTCCGGATACACGTCGATCTGCCCGCCCTTGAGGGCGTTGAAGGCGACCAGGGTGCCGCCCATGTCCTGCTTGAGCACGACGTTCATCTTGGTGTTCGCCTTGATGAGGTCCGCGAACATCTGCGCGAGGATCTCGTTCTCGGTGAAGTTCTTCGAACCGATCACGATCGTGCCGGTGTCGGGTGAACTGCCCGAGGCGCCCGAACCGCAGCCGGCCACGAGCAGCAGCGTCGACGCCGCCAGCGCGGTGGCCGCCATGAACCTGGTCCGTCGATTAGCACCGAACTTCAATCGAGTCCATCTCCTTTGACCGTCTCTTGAATCGTCAGGGGCCGCCGCCGCAGTTGGCTCTGAGGCTCCCTGCGCTTCTTCGTCCGTCCCGCGATGAAGGCCAAAAGGCCGTCGAACACGATGGCCATCAGCGCCGCCGGCAGGGCGCCCGCGAAGATCTGCGAGGCGCTCTGGACCTGCATGCCGCCGTAGATGATGCTGCCGAGACCGTCCGCGCCGATGAAGACGCCGACGGTGGCGATGCCGATCGAGGTGACGAGCGCCACGCGGAAGCCCGTCAGGATGATCGGCGCCGCGAGCGGCACCTGGACGCGCCACATCGTCTGGCGGCTCGACATGCCGAGCGCCCGGGCGGTGTCGACAAGGGCGGGGTCCACGCTCAGGAGTCCTTCCACAGTGTTGTGCAGCATCGGCATCAGCGCGTAGAGGAAAAGCGCCACGACCAGCGTCGTGTCGCCGATGCCGAACCAGATCATCAGGATCGCCAGGAGGGCGAGACTCGGGATGGTCTGGATCGTCTCGGCCACGGCGGCGGCCACGCGCCGCACGCCGGGACGCCGGTAGGCGTAGAGCCCGAACGGGATCGCCACGAGGGCGCCCAGCACCGTGCCCTCGATCGAGAGCAGCGCGTGCGTGCCGGCCGTCTGCATGATCATGCCGATGTTCTGCTCGAGGTAGGAGAAGAGCATCAGGCACCCCTCCCGCCCGCGGCCATCTTGCGCATCCCGACCGGCGTCAGCAGGCGCTGCAGCCAGCCGAGCAGGAGTCCGGCCAGGATGGCCAGGAGGGCGGCCGGCACGGCGCCGGCCAGCACGAGGCCGAAGTCATAGGTGGAGAGGCCCTCGAGGATCAGCACCCCGAGGCCGCCGCCGCCGATCAGGGCCGCCAGCACCGCCCAGGAGATCAGGTAGATCGTCGAAAGGCGCACCCCCGCGACGATCACCGGGATCGCCATGGGCAGCTCGACGCGCAGCAGCGCCTGCAGGCTGCTCATGCCCATGGCCTTGGCGCAGTCCACCGTCCCGGCCGGGACGCCCCGGACGCCGACGTAGGTGTTGCGCAGGATCGGCAGCAGGGCGTAGAGCGCGAGCGCCGTGATCGACGGCACGAGGCCGATGCCGAGGAGCGGCAGGGCGAGCGCCAGGAGCGCGAGGCTCGGCACGGTCTGGATCAGGCCGGTGATCGTGATGACGATCTCGGCCAGCCGGGTATGGCGGGTGAGCCAGACGCCGAGCGGAATCGCCACGACGCAGCCGAACACCACCGAGATCAGGACGAGCTCGACGTGCTGGCCGAGGTCCTGCCAGACCAGCGGCAGGTGCGCCACGATGTCGGGCCAGATGCCGGTCATTGCGCCTCACCCCAGACCGCCGCCGCCAACGCCCGCACCATTGAGCGGCGCGTGACGATGCCCTTGAGCCGCCCATCCTCGACGACCGCGAGGTACGGCAGGTGCTCCTGGTCCATGCGGCTGAAGGCGGTCGCCGCGTCGT
>JAJZIE010000320.1 GCA_021810725.1 Bacillota bacterium
GCGAATGCGCACGCCTTCGACCGGGAAATGCACCGCTGCTGCGAGCGCCACATAAGCCTTACATATGTAACGCTGGGAAGGTGACGGCATGGAGGTGCCTCTCTCGCCTCTGGCGCTCGTCGCGCGCGGGTTGCGCCTCTACCCGGAGCGCCTCGCCGTGGTCGACGACGGTCTTGAGCTGAGCTATCGCGATTTCGGACGCCGCCTCGAGCTCCTCGCGGGGGCTCTGCTGCGGCGGGGCGTGCTTCAGGGCGACCGGGTGGCCCTGCTCGCGCCAAATACCCTCGAGGCCCTCGAATGCTACAGCGGCGTGCCAGGCGTCGGGGCGATCCTCGTTCCGCTCAACACCCGTCTCGGCCCGGCCGAGTATCGCTACATCCTGGGACACTCCGGCAGTCGGCTTCTGCTGCTCGACGCCTCGCTCTACGCACGCATCGCGGAGGTCCTGCCGGAATTCCCGGACCTCGAGGTGATCGTGCAGCGCGGCGAGATCCCGGGCTATCTCTGCTACGACGAGCTCTTGCAGCGAAGCCTCGGCCTGCCCTTCGACCCCGAGGCGGTCCGCGAGGACCAGGTGCTCTCGCTCAACTACACGAGCGGCACGACGGCGCGCCCGAAGGGCGTCCGGCTGACGCACCGCAACGCCTACATCAACACGGTGAACATGCTGCTCGCGATGCGCACCACGGCGGACGACGTGCACCTCCATGTCGCGCCGATGTTCCACGCGAACGGCTGGGGCTACGTCTGGGCGAGTCTCGCCGTCGGCGCGGCGAATGTGCCGCTGCCGACCGTCGAGCCGCACGACACCCTGCGCCGCATCCGCGACTACGGCGTCACCAGCCTATGCGCCGCCCCCACGGTCCTCACCATGCTGCTCGGCGCGGCCGACGACGACCCGGCGCCGCCCGGCGTCCACGTGGCGGTGGCGGGCGCGGCGCCGCCGGCGGCCGTGATCCGCCGCGTCGAGGAGGAACTCGGCTGGACGGTGCAGCACTTCTACGGTCTTACGGAGACGACGGCCTTCCTCACCTACAACGAGCCGCCGAAGGGCATCGAGGAGTGGCCGCTTCTGGCGCGCGCCGGCTTCAAGGCCCGGCAAGGCGTCGAGCTGCCGCTCTCGGGCCAGGTGCGGGTGGTGCGCGAGGACATGACCGACGTCGCGCCGGATGGCCAGGAGATGGGCGAGGTGGTGGCGCGCGGCAACGTGATCATGGCGGGCTACTACCGCGACGAGGAAGCCACGCGGCACGCCATGCAGGGCGGCTGGTTCCACACGGGCGACCTCGCCGTGCGCCATCCCGACGGCTACATCGAAATCCGGGACCGCCAGAAGGACATGATCATCTCGGGCGGCGAGAACATCCCTTCGCTCGAGGTGGAAGGGGCGCTTTACCGTCACCCGGCCGTCGCGCAGGCGGCCGTCGTCGCGGCGCCGCATCCGCATTGGGGCGAGACGCCGGTCGCGTTCGTCGCGCTGCGGGCCGGAGAGACCGCGACAGAGGCGGAACTCATCACGCACTGCAGAAACCTTCTCAGCCACTACAAGGTGCCGTCGCGCATCATCTTCGTCGACGAGCTGCCGCGCACGGCGAGCGGCAAGATCCAGAAATTCCTCCTGCGCGAGATGGCGAGAGGCTCCGCGGCCGAGGGCCCGGGACTCTGAAGCCTTGCGCCGCATACCTCCTTCGCTCTGAGGAACGCTCCTCCTGAAAGGAGTGTTCCGATGCCAGATCTGCGCGGGGCGGCGCTCGCCGTCCTGACGTCCGTCCTCTTCGCGACTCCATCCCTCGCGGCGCCCGTGAAGACTCCCGTTCCGGCCCCGGCTCCCGCTCCCGCCGTGCAGCGCCAGGCGATGCTCCTGAAGGAGGTGCCGACGCAGGAGAAGCTGATCGCCTTCACCTTCGACGACGGCCCGAACCGCCGCTACACGCCGCAGGTGCTCGAGCTCCTGCAGAAGTACCACGCGCACGCCACCTTCTTCCTGATCGGCCAGGAGGTCGTGCGGTTCCCGGAGATGGTCAAGAAGATCGAGGCGGCCGGCATGGAGATCGGCAACCACGGCATGAACCACAAGTGGCTGCACAAGATCACGGCGGACGAGATCCAGAAGGAGATCACCGGCGGCTCCGACGCCATCACCTCGGCCGGCGGCAAGAAGCCCTACCTCTATCGCCTGCCCGGCGGCTTCGCGAGCGACGACGCCTCGAAGCTCCTCGGCAGCCTCGGCTACACCGTGATCGGCTGGAGCGTCGACACCCGCGACTGGCGCATGAGCGCGACGGCCGAAGGCATCGAGCGGATCGTCATGCGCGACGCGGCACCGGGGCGGATCGTGATCATGCACGATGGCTCCGTCCATCGCGAGGGAACCATCCAGGCCCTCTCGCACGTCCTGCCGGCACTCGAGGGCCAGGGCTACAAGATCGTCAGCATCGGCGAGCTTCTGCAAAAGAGCAGCTACCAGGCTCTGCGCAAGCTTCCGCCGCAAAAGCCCTGCGGGGCCAAGAAGGTCAAGAGCCAGCCCAAGAAGGAACGCCCGAAGAGCTTCCTCGAGCGACTCCGGCCCACGGGCCGGAAGCCGTCCGGGCGCAAGGCGGGGTAGTCCCTACGGAAGAGCCGGCGCGTGCGACGCACACGCCGGCCTTTCCATGCCCGCCGCCGCCATGCATACTCGGAGGGGACGACGTTTCCCAGGAGGACGAGCATGCCGGGCGAGATCCACCTCGCGGACAACCTGACGGTGCTCAGGGCCCTGCCCTCAAGCAGCGTCGATCTCATCTATATCGATCCGCCATTCAACACGGGCAGGCTCCAGTCCCTTGACCGGATCCGCACCGTGCG
>JAJZIE010000321.1 GCA_021810725.1 Bacillota bacterium
GGCCGGCACGAGCTTGCGATGCGTCAGGTCGCCCGTCGCCCCCAGCACGCAGAGCAGCGCGCCTCTCGGCTGGCCGCTCATCGGTTTTCCACCTTGTGGCCGCCGAACTCGTTGCGCAGCGCGGCGATCACCCGGTTCGACAGGGTGTCCTCCTGGCGCGAGAGGAAGCGCTGCTGCAGCGAGAGCGTGATCACCGGTGCGGCCACGCCCTGTTCGATGGCCTCGACCGCCGTCCAGCGTCCCTCGCCGGAGTCCTCGACATAGCCGCGCAGGTGTTCCAGCGCGGGGTCCTTCTCGAGCGCCTGCCCGAGGAGGTCGAGAAGCCAGCTGCGGATGACGGAGCCGTAGCGCCAGACCTCTGCGACGGCATGCAGGTCGAGGTCGAACGGGCCGCGCTTGAGCAGTTCAAAGCCCTCTCCGTAGGCCTCGAGCATGCCGTACTCGACGCCGTTGTGGATCATCTTCACGTAGTGGCCCGACCCCGGCGGCCCCGTGTGCAGCAGCCCGCCCTCCGGCGCGAGGGTCTTCAGGGCCGGTTCGACGCGGCTATACGCCTCGAGGCTCGCGCCCACCATGAGGCAGTAGCCCTCGGTGAGGCCCCAGATGCCGCCGCTCGTTCCGGCGTCGACGAAGTGCACCCTCGCGGCGTCGCACAGCTTCGCCATCTCGAGGCTGTCCTTGTAGTGGCTGTTGCCGCCGTCGATGAGGATGTCGCTCGGTTGCACGAGTTCCAGGAGCTTCGCGATCGTCTGCCGGGTGGGGTCTCCCGCCGGCACCATCACCCAGACGGCGCGCGGGACACTGAGCTTCTGGCAGAGTTCCTCGAGCGACGTCGCGGTCGCGATGCCGTCCTTTGCGACAGCCTCGCGCGCCTGCGCATTCGGGTCGAAGCCCACGACGCGATGCCCGCCGCGCACGAGGCGCCTGGCCATGTTCGCGCCCATGCGGCCGAGTCCAATCATCCCGATCTCCATACCCGCTTCAGCTCCTTTCGGCGGGCGCCATGGCGGCCACGTCCCGCACCAGGCGGTCGATCTCCTCCTCTACGTTGCCCTTCAAGAGCACACGAGCGAACGGGCGGCCGCGGTCGATGAGAGCCTGGGCGTCGCCTTCCGCCTGGGCCGCGAACAGCGCGGCCAGGGTGAACGACAGACCAGGCAGCTCGACGTCCGTACTCGGCGGCGCGTAGAGCTGCAGGTAGCTGCCGGTGACGGGCCCGCCCTTGTGGTACTGGCCCGTCGAGTGCAGGTAGCGCGGCCCGATGCCCACCGTCACGACGGCGCCGCTGCGCTCGGCGAGCTTGTCGGCGAGCCTGCGGGCTGCGGCCAGCGTGGCCGCCTGCGGCCGGGCGTAGACCTGGATCGCCAGGTAGCCGGGAGGCGTGAGCGACGCGACCCTCGCGAGATCCCCGACCGGCGCGAGGTCGCCGCCACGGCGCCCGTCCCGCAGGACCTGCTCGGTGTTGTGCTTGCTCTCGGCAACGTTCGGCTCGTTGAACGGATCGATCTCGATCAGGCGACCGAGCAGGGCGGTCGCGCACTCCCATGTCACGACGGCGGCGCCGAGCTCGCCCGGGCCCGTGATGGCCCCGAGGGCGATGTGCGGCGGCCCCGCCGCAATGCCACCGAAGCTGACGCCGATCCGGTCCTCGCCTGGCGCCGCCGCGGGAGCCGGCAGGATGCCGCGGCCGGACTTGCCGGTGCTCTCCGCAAGGAGCTGCTCCAGCCAGTCGATGAACGGCAGCTCGTCCGGCCTTGGCAGGGTCAGCTTCTGACGGCCTGCCGCGTGCGCGGCCGCGAGGGACGCGGCGAGACGCGCAGCCATGCACTGCTCGGCGGGGCCGAGCAACTCCTGCAGCGCCTTGCGCCCGCCCGCGAGCAGCGCTTCGAGATCGTAGCCCAGCACCGCGCCTGGCACCAAGCCGAACAGCGACAGGGCGGAGTAGCGGCCGCCGATGTCCGGGGGATTCAGGAAGCAGCCGCCGAACCGCTCCCGCTCCGCGAGATCGGCGAGTGGCGTGCCGGGATCGGTGACCGCGTAGAAGTGCCTGCTGGCCCCGTCGCCCAGCGCCTTGTCCGCCGCGGCGCGCATAATCCGGTAGAGCGTGTCCACCTCTCGAGTCGTGCCGCTCTTCGAGGACAGCAGAACCGCCGTCTCCTGCCAGCGGACGCCTTCGCGCAGCGACGCGATCGCGTCGGGCTCCGTCGTGTCCACGACGTCGACGGCGATGCGCGGAGCTTGCGAGACGCGCCTCAGCACGTCCGGGAAGAGCGAACTGCCACCCATGCCGCAGAGCACGAGCCGCCGGATGCCCCGCTTCTCGAGATCCTGGGCGAATGCCTCGAGTTCGGGCAGCCTCTCCTGCATGGCCTCCGGGAGCTGCAGCCAGCCGAGCCGCTTTGCCGCCACGTCCGGCGCGGCGAAGAGATCCGGGTCGCCACGACGCAGGCGCTCGGGGGCGTTGTCGGCGGCGAGGGCCTCGAGGCAGGTCGCCGCGTCGGCGGCCAGTCCGCCCAGCGCGAAGGCCGACGCGTCTTGTGGCCGGAGTTCCTTCGCCTTGATCTCGATCTCGCCGAAGAGGCGGGCGAAGGCGTCCTCGAAGCTCTTGACGCCCTGGCGCTGCAGATCCTCGCCCACTTCATCGAGGTCGATGCCGAGTTCCGCGAGAGCCCTGACGGTTTCCCCCGCCTGGGCGACGCCTTCCTGCAGGGTGTCACTTGCCGTGCCATGATCCCTGAAGGCCTTGAGGGTCGCGGGAGGGATGGTATTGACCGTGTCCGGCCCGATCAGCTCGTCGACGTACAGGGTGTCGGGGTAGGCCGGGTTCTCGCGGAA
>JAJZIE010000322.1 GCA_021810725.1 Bacillota bacterium
GAGGTGCCGCTGACCAGTCTTGCCCCGCAGACGCTGACCATCGGCCTCACGGCGGCGGCGGTGCTGACGCGATCCCCGATCTTAACGGTCGCTGCGATCACGCACGCCCTGGCCTCCATGGGCGACTACGCCAACGCCGCTTACGCCATCGGCAACCTTCTGCAGCCGAGGAAGCGCCACCGGCTGCTGCTCAACGGCGCGGGGAGCGAGGCAGGGCTGTACCAGCGAGGCCGTAGAGCCCCTGGCCATGGGGATATGAGACGCAGGATTCCGGCTGGGAGGTGATCCCAATGTTCATCCGGCGTGGCTACCGCTTCAAACTGAAGACCACTCCCGATTTGGAGGCCATCTTTCACTCGATGGCGGGGCATGCCCGTTTCGTCTGGAACAAGGCCCTGCGACTCAACCTCGACCGGCTGGCACAGGGTTTGCCGATCGTCTGGTACAACGACCTCTGCGGGCTGCTCCGGCTCTGGAAGCAGTCCGAGGAGTACGGCTTCCTGACGGAGGCAAACGCCCAGTCCTTGCAGCAGAAGCTCAGGGATCTGGATAGGGCTTTCGCCGACGCCTTCGATCCGACCCAGCCCGGAAAACGCCTTCCACGCTTCAAGAAGCGGGGTACTGACGACAGCTTCCGCTTTCCCCAGGGTGTCAAGGTGGAGAACCGCCGCGTGTACCTGCGAAAGATCGGCTGGGTAGGCTTCTTCAAGAGCCGTGACGTGATCGGCGAGATCAAGCAGGCGACCGTGGCCCGCGAGGCGGACGGCTGGTACGTCTCGATCCAGACGGAATACGAGATTCCCGACCCTCAGCAGGCAGTCGGTGGAATGATCGGAGTCGACCGCGGCGTGGCAGTTTTTGCGGCCACGTCCAACGGAGAACTGGTCGACCCCATCAACGCCTACGCAAAGACCATGAAGAGGCTTGCAAGGTTGCAGCGACGGCTCACCCGGAAGAAAAAGGGGTCGAAGAACCGGCGCAAGGCCGCGGCAAGGGTCGCCCGCATGCACCAGCGCATCCGGTGCCAGCGCAAGGACTTCCTACACCAGATCTCGACACGATGGAGCAAGAGCCACGCTCTCATCGCCCTCGAGGACCTGCGCATCGGGAACATGACGCGCTCGGCGAAGGGCACCGTTGAGAATCCGGGGTCGCGTGTCGCCCAGAAGAGTGGGCTCAACCGAGCCATCCTCGACCAGGGGTGGGGAGAACTCGGACGCATGATCGCGTACAAGCTGGGCGAGCGCGGTGGGCGTCTCGTTCTCGTACCGCCGCAGCATTCGAGCCAGGAGTGCGCGGAGTGCGGCCACGTCGCGCCGGAGAACCGGCCGACGCGAGACATCTTCCGCTGCGTGGCGTGCGGTCACAGCGAGCACGCGGATGTCAACGCCGCCAAGGTCGTGCTTAGACGCGGGCTCTGGATCCTGGAACACCGACTGGCGGGTTGAACCCGCCTCGCCGCCGGGCGGGCGGTGGCTGCCTGCTGAGGGATAGGGCGCTGGCCTCCCGATGAAGCAGGAACCAGCGGGAAACCGTGAGGGAGTACCGACCCTGGTCGCCAGGGAATCCCCGGGGCTTCAGCGTGGGGAGGACGTCAACAGCGATAGAGGTGCCGCCCCCTCTCGCCTGTGGCAAGGGTTCGCCGCTCCGCGGCCGGCCTCTGGCCGCCCTTGCCTCCCGCTCGCGGGATGCGGCCTAGGAGGTGCCGATGCGGCACCCTCGTCCGAAAAGACGCAAGGGCGACCGCCCAGAGGAGGGAGAACCGTGCCAAAGGTCGAGGAGCTCGAGCGCTGCTACATCGGGATCGCAACCGGAGAGCAGGCAAAGGTCCACTTCTTCAACGGGTCCGCGCTTGAGCCCATCGAGGCGCTGCACGGCCTCGGTTGGAGGTACGGTGCCCAGAAGGAGAGCACGGGGCTCTCGATCCTCAGCGACTACTTCGAGCGCACCGAGAACGTGAACCGCGCCGAGGCACTCGCCCCGGCGTTCACCGAGCAGTTCATCTCCGAGCTTCGAGAGGACGAGATCCTGTTCGTTGAGGAGTTCCGCATCCAGGACTGGCTGTGCGTCATGCGCATGCTCGGCCAGGCGGCCTGAGCTATCGCATTGGAAGGAGAGGGTCCCGTGGAGAAGGTCCATGCTTTCGGTGAGGCGCTGGCTCAGGCGATCGCCGCCTGTGGCGGGCCGCAGATGGAGTACCTGCCAGACGACCAGACGATCGTGTTCGAGGACGGAGACCTCAAGCAGATCGTCAACATCCACAACTTCTTCCGCATGCACGAGGCGGGCCGCCCTGTCGAGGACATCGCTGACTTCATCGTGCGGCTGGGCAACGAGCAGAAGACCCCCGTCGACTTGCAGACCGCCCGACAGCTCCTGCACCTGCACGTTGTCTCGGAGGACTACCTGGAAGAGCAGGGCCTGTTCCGCCCATTCGGGCCGGGGCTCAAGGCAGCGCTCGTGCTCGACTACCCGGATTTCGTCCGGTTCCTCGTCAAGGCAGACCTCGAGAAAACCGGGGAGTCCGAGGACGTGCTCTGGGCGATCGCGGAGGTCAACACCGACGCGAAGATGCCCGAACCCTCGCGCGAGCAGATGCCGAACGGCAAGGAGGCCCTGATCTTCGAGTGTTCCATGGGCGCCGTCTATGCCTGGCGCTACGCCACTACCCATGGCGCTGTGATCTGCGGCCTGCCGCGCCGCGACCTCGGCTTCGTCACGACCGACGACACGCCGGAGTCCTTCGCCATGCTCGGCATCGCCACACTCAGCTACTTCAGGGAAGCCGAGGACCACCCGCTCGCTCCGCTTGCGTACCGG
>JAJZIE010000024.1 GCA_021810725.1 Bacillota bacterium
TGCGCGGCTTTCGGTTTCCTTTGGCCTGATGCGCAGGGCGATCGGCTGGTAGGGCCGGTAGTGGATGCGGAGGCTGCGCCCATCCTCGCTTCGCCGAAGTGTGCCATGGTCATCCCGGGGCTCCTCACCGACGAGGTCGCAGTGCGAGGCCTCCGCGAGTGGCCAGGGGAAGGCGAGCTCGCAGGCGCCCCGATCGCCGAAGAGTTCGCCAAGATAGACGATGACATCGCCGGAGGCATCCTCCGCCGGCTTGAGACCGAGCAGGCGCAGATTGTGCGGCA
The DNA here is from genome assembly GCA_021810725.1 of Bacillota bacterium. GTDB lineage: Bacteria > Bacillota > Sulfobacillia > JAJZYS01 > JAJYTV01 > JAJZQO01. The sequence continues at coordinate 282 of JAJZIE010000024.1, forward strand.
GGCCCTGGCACGGCCCTGCGGGTGCGGTCGGTACCGCCTCGCGCAGGTCGGCTGCGATGCCGGCCGCGTGCACGTGGGCCTGCGCCATGACGTCCGCGTCGCGCCAGTTGCCACGGTGCGGCAGCAGTTCAAGCAGCACCGGGGCCGGTTCCTCGTCGGCCTGTGGGTCCGGATAGAGCGGTGAGGTGGCGATGGTCAGGTAGAGCGTACCTCCTTCGACGGCGTGGCCGTAACGCGCATCGTTGAGGAGGGCGAGGCCGAGATGCGGTTCGGCGATGTCCGCGAAACGCTGCGCGACCCATTCCCACTGTGCGTCGTCGGCAGGTCCGGAGCCCACGACCGGGTGTCGGTCGCAGCCCCACATGCCTTCGGCCGCCACCTCATGGGCATGGAGGTTCGAGGGCAGGGCGTAACGCAACACGATGTGCCGCCCCGGCTGTTTGGCGGTGACCGAGACGGTCAGGCGGCCGCTCTGCCGCTCCAGGGCGACGAGCTCATGCACTTCAACGCCTTCCGGACCCTGATGGCGCAGCATCACCGCGTCGCGAAGCGGTCCGAACTCCACCTGCACGGGCTCCAGGTGCTGCAGGTCGAGCGGGACGCGCAGTTCCGGCGGCACGAGTTCCCAGGCGTCGAACTGTTCCGGATGCTGGCGGTAGATCTCGACGCCCGCGACGCCCGCGAGCAGCTCCTCGCCTTGGTAGAGGAGGCTCTCGATGCCTGCGCGGCCCACCTTCACCTTGACGTCGCCGCCCGCGAGCCAGACCTCGTCGCAGGCCCGCGGCGACTCGGCGCGATCGGGATCGACGCGCGTCACGGGCAGGGCGGCGATGCCCATGGCCGGCAGGGCGGGAGCAGGCACAAGGTAGCCGGAGGCGGTGCGCTGGATCGGGAGCGGGCGTCCGTCCGGAGCCAGCGGCGCGAACGGCCTCGACACCTCGACGAGCCGTTCGGCCGAGGCGAAGCCGGCGCGGTTCGCGAGCACGAGACAGGGCCTGCGGGCTCCCTCCGCCACGAGGGCGTCCACCGCCGCCGCGTCGGCTTGGCGGTTGCGGGCCAGCAGCGGTTCGAGCTCCTTGCGCAGATCGTCGTAGACGAGACCGATCGAGGACCCCGGCAGGATGTCGTGGAACTGCAGCCGCATCAGGCTGCGCCAGTCGGCCAAGGGCTTGACGCGTCCGGCCTTCGCCCAGGTGGCGCGCGCCTCGGCGGCGGTCAGCAGGACCTCGGCCTGGCGCAAGAGGTACTTCGCCCAGCTCTGCGACGTGTAGGTGCCCCTGTGGTATTCGAGATAGAGCGGTCCACGCACGCGCGGCGTGCCGCCATCCGGAAGGGCGTCAGCCAAGGGCTGCCAACGCAGCCGGGGCATCAGCGGGAGTTCTTTGTAGCGCCGGAGCCGCTCGATCATCTCCGGCGTCGGTCCGCCACCGCCGTCTCCATGACCGAAGGCGTAAAGCATGGGTCCGCGCCCGCCGTCCTGGGCGTGCCGCTCGGCGGTTGTGCGAAGGTCGGCCAGGGTCGCAGGCGCGTTGTAGCCGCCTTCGGACGCGGAGAAGAGATGTCCCTGGACTGTGGCGCCATCCGGCCCCACCCAGGTGAAGTCGGTGTAGGGGAAACGGGTCGTGTCGTTCCAACGCAGCTTGGTGGTGCAGAAATGACGCACGCCTGCGGCAGCGAGCAACGTGGGCAGCCCCGCCGCAAAACCGAAGCTGTCCGGGAGAAACGCGGTACGGGGCCGTTCGCCAAGCAGGGCCTCCTCGTAGCGAAGACCGTAGAGCAGTTGCCGCAAGATCGCGGCGGCATCGGGCAGCTGGCCGTCAATCTCCACCCAGGTGGCGCCGAGCGGCTCGATCCGTCCTTCCAGGGTCTGCGCCTGCAGACGCTCGAAAAGCTCCGGATCGTCCTCCTTGAGCCACTGCCAGAGTTCTGGCTGGGAGATGCCGAGGCGCCATTCGGGATGGCTTGCGAGGAGTTCGGCCTGGGTCGCGTAGGTGCGCCTGGCCTTCTTGCGGGCGGTCTCCATCCGCCAGAGCCAGGCGAGGTCGATGTGGGCGTGGCCGAGGGGGATCACGGTGCCGATGCCGTCGGGCAAGTCCGCCCTCAGCCGGTGGAACAGCCCGCGCAGGGCGGCCGCCGTATCACTGAGCGCGGCGGCCACCTGCTCGCGTGCCGGTCCCTGCAGCGCGGGCCGCGCGGCGCCGGCACCACGCAAGGCGCGCCGGAGTCCCTCTTCCTCTGCGGAGGCACCGTGTCGCGAGAGCCAGTCCTGGAGAACGCCGCGATCGGGCGCGAGCTCGCGCAGGGGCCGCAGCGCGGCCAGCAGACCGTCCGTCGCGGTCCTGGCCGCAGCGACGGGCGTGCGTTCGTCGAGGGCCCACTCGGAGAGCACCTCGAGATCCAGGGCCGCCGCGGCCGCCTCGCGGTCGATGCGCTGCCAGGCCATGCGCACGCGGGGTGACGCCACTTCAACGCCCATGAGTCCCGTGCGCAGGACCTCGAGTGTCAGGTGATGACGACCCGGAGGCAGGTGAAGATCCGCATAACGGTGAAACGCGTTGCTCGCCGCACGGCTGCGGCCGTCCACCTGCAGAAGGCCCTCGCCGTCTACATCGAGGCGCAGGCGCGCGTCGGGCCAGGGCACCTCCGTCTCCAGCTGCAGGCGAAGTTCGTCCGCGCTCGGGTCGGGCCAAAGACCGCGCGGACCCAGCTGCTGCGGTGGCGAGGCCTTGCCGTCCTTGAGGCAGACGACGCGCGGCAACGCGATGGGACGCTCCTCGAGGATGCTGAAACGCTGGAGCGCGGTCTGCCAGAAGCGGAACTCGGTCTTGAGGTCCATCTCAAGCCTCCCGGTAGATGTCTGGAAAGAGGGGTTCGGCTGTGAGGACAAGCCCAGCGTCTTGAGTCAGGCGACGGCGGTGCTGCCCAAAGAACGGCTCGACTTCCGCCGCACGTTCCTCCTGGGATTCGGCATGTTCTCGATCTCCATCGCCAGCGCGCTCTACAACGCGTACGTGCCGCTGTTCCTGCGCCATTACCTGACGAGCGTCGCCCTCATCGGTGCGATCGTGGCGTTCCGCTCGCTTTCGGGCCTTATCCTGAATCTTTATTTCGCCGCCCGCTCCGATCGCACCTGGACGCGCCTCGGCCGGCGCATGCCGTACATCGTGATCGGCATGCCGATCGCGGGCCTCCTGTTCCTGATGTTCCCCTGGCAGTTCGGGGCGGTCTTCCTGGTCGTGATCGACATCGTCTACGCCTTTTCGTCGAACATCTTCTACGCCCCCACGATCGCCCTGATGCCGGACGTCACGCCGGCCCCCCTGCGCAGCCAGGCGAACGGCATCATCAACCTGCTCGCAGGCGTCGGCGCGCTGCTCGCGTTCTTCGGCGGGCCGATCCTCTATGGCGTGTCGCGAGACCTGCCCTTCCTTCTGGTCGGCCTCCTGTTCTTCGTCATCCCGGCGCTCATGCGCTGGGGGATCCGCGAGCCGGCCGACATCCCACGCTCGGAGTCGGTCGGGCTCGTCCACCTCTGGCGGGCCGCCGTCGAGGTCTGGCGCAACGCCGATCGCACCGGCGTGTACCTCCTGCTGGCCATCTTCTTCTGGACGGCGGGGGAGAGTTCGGTCGACACGTTCTTCGTCACCTATGGCGTCTACCATCTGCACCTGACGTCCGGCACGGCGGTGATCACGATCGGCATCTTCGCCGTGGCCTACCTGCTCGGCGCGTATCCGAGCGGCATCCTTTCCGGCAAGATCGGGCGTCGCCTCACTCTGCAGATCGGTGCGCTGGTCCTGGGAATCGCGTTCCTCGCCATCCCGTTCCTGCCGAGCCTGCTGCTTCTTCGCGCCGTCGCGTTCGTCGGCGGTCTCGGCTGGGCCCTCGTCAACATCAACGGCTACCCTTGGGTCACGGATCTCACCAAGACCAAGATGGGAGCGTACACCGGTCTCTACATCCTCTCCACCGGGCTCGCCACCGTGGCGGCACAGCCCCTGATCGGCCTCGCGATGGACCATCTGGGCTACCAGATGCTCTTCTACCTCGCGGGTCCGGCGTGTCTCGTCGCGCTTCTACTGCTGTTCGGCACGCGGGCGCCTCAGGCGCGCGCCGCAAAGTAGATCGGATTCGATATGGCCGCCGGCAGCTCGTAGCGCACCTCGTCGAACCACCGCCAGAGTTCGGCCCGCCAGAAGCGGCGGCCGTCCTGGGGAAAGGCGAGTTCCAGGTCCGGGCTCTCGAGCACCGTCTCCCGCTCGAGTCCCCGCTCGCTGTAGAGCCTGAGTCGGTCGCCCGCTCGCGCGCGCGCCGCGAGCTCCAGAGATCTGCCGCCACCTGCGGGGACGACATCTCCCTGCATGAAGGATCCGCAGCGGAGATCGAGGAGCGGGCCCTCCGGCGCGACACTGAGGCTGACGTGGCCCGCCCTGAGGGCGGCCAGCACGCCTTCGGGCGTCGGCATGTCGCTGTGCACCCAGTTCGTCGGCATACCGTAGCGCACGAAGGGATGCGGCGCATGGCGATCGCTGCCGCCGATCGCCGCGAGCCGTCGGCCGCCCGCGAGTTCCTGCTGCCACCAGGCGAGCGCCGCCTGGTTGCACGGCCGCCAGGGGCCGTTCCAGATCTCGACGGCGTCGATCGGCAGATCCAGCCCCCAGCCCCAGGCACAGCCCTTGCAGCTGTCATCGAAGGGGTGGCTCACGGAGACCAAGGCACCATGCGCCTTGGCCTCCTCGATGCCGCGCAGCGCATCGCGGGAATCCGCCACGCGGAAGTCGCGCAGAGGACGGTCGCTGCCCAGGAGGTTGCAGTGCCCCTGAAGGGTGGTCCATTCAAGCCCTGGGATGGCGAATACGTCCGGCCGCACCGGGAACGCCCGGGCGGCCGTCGCGTTGTTGTGGTCCGTCAGGGCGACGAAATCGAGGCCGAGGGCCGCGATCGCGTCAGCGACCTGCCAGGGGGTGTCTGCTCCGTCGCTGTGGGTGGTGTGTACGTGGAGCTCGCCACGCAGCCAGTGTGGCGTGGCGGGCAGCGAGCGGATCCGCGCGACCACCTCGCAGCCCGGCGCCGGGATGCGGTAGGCTCCCAACAGCACCGCCCACCGCCCGGCCTGGGGTGCGCCCGGGCGATATCCCGGGGTGGCGCGTGCGGCGCCGACGATCGTCTCGCGCCTTGCCCCGCCGCTCCAGCCGCGCACGCCTTCGGGATCGAGCACACCGAAGTCGATCACCGTACCTTCGGGCCCATGCACGTCGATCGCAATCTCGAGTTCCGCGATGCCGACGGGGCACTCGAACGGCACTTCGAGATAGCCTCCCTCGGCGGATCGCGGCACCTCGACGCGTTCCGTGAACAACTCGCGCCAATCCTGCACGGTGCGAGCGCCTCCTTGCTGCACGATGCTAGCTTCAAGGCGGTGCGCCGCCAGTCCTGCGGCGGGGCGGGGCCAGGGAATCGCGCGGTGGTTCGAGAAGTGGTCGGTACCAGGGCGAGAGGTCGGACACGCAGGTGACAGCAGAGGAGCGTGAACCAAGAATTTGGAGGCAGCGGAGCGCAAGGCGTTGATGGCGGTGGCGCGGGGAGAGCGCGCGGCGGATCTCATCCTCCGCGGCGGGCAGCTGTGCAATGTCTACTCGCGGGAGGTCTACCAGGCGGATGTCGTGATCGCGGACGGCCGGATCGCGCTCGTCGGCGACGCGGCGGGGTACTCGGCCAAGGAGGAAGTGGACGTCGCAGGCAAATACCTCGCCCCTGGCCTGATCGAGCCGCACGGCCATCCCTGGATCCTCTACAATCCCCGCAGCTACGCCCAGGCGCTACTTGCGCGTGGCGTCACGTCCGCGGCGTGTGATGACCTGCCGCTGCGGGCGGCCTTCGGCCGACGCCTAGGGGAGGCCTTGGCCGCGGTCGGCAACCTGCCGCTCCACTACTACTGGCTGGCGCGCGTCGGCTTCTACGGGCCGGACGCGGAGCCGCAAGGACCGGGCGAAGCGATCCTGCCGCAGGCGGAGATCGCTTCGACGCTCGCCACACCCGGCATGCTCGGCATCGCCGAGCTCAACCGCTGGCTGAGCGTGCTGCAAGGCCCCGAGGATGTCCTCGAGGCGTTCAGCCTCGCCCGCAGTCGCGGCCAGATCGTGCAGGGGCACACATCCGGGGCGCGCCCCCGCGATCTCAACATCCTCTCGCTGGCCGGCATCGATTCGTGCCATGAAGCGATCACCGTCGACGAGGCGCGCGCGCGGCTGCGCCTCGGGCTCTACACGATGCTCCGCCACAGTTCCCTGCGCGCCGACCTGCCGGCGCTGCAGGGCCTGCTGATGGAAGAGATCGACCTCAGCCGGGTGATGCTGACGACCGACGGCAGTTCCCCGGCGCACATCGCACGCGCAGGGCACCTCGACGGCATGCTGCGCCAGCTCGTGGCGGCCGGCGTCGATCCCCTGCTGGCGCTGCAACTCGCGACCATCTACCCGGCGACATATCTCGGCCTGCAGGGCGAGATCGGCGGCCTCGCCCCGGGTCGGCTGGCGGACGTGCTCGTCTACCCGGATCTTGCGGGCTTCCGCCCGGACCTGGTGTTCGCTTCCGGCCGCCTCGTGGCGAGCAGGGGAGCCCTCACGTCAGAGCTTGTGCAGATTCCGTGGCCGGCGGGGGCGGACGCCCGTCGGTATCATCCTGGCCCTGTGGCGGCGTCGGATCTGGTTCTTCCTTACTCCGGGCCGACCGTGGCCATCTCGTTTTTCGACAGCGTGCTGACGCGCAAGGAAACTCTGGACCTGCCGGAGCGCGACGGCACGTACGACCTCTCGTCGCGGCCAGACCTCCTGCACGCGGCGCTTGTCGCCCGCGACGGCCGCTTCGTCAGCCGGGCCGTGGTGGCCGGGCTGATGCGCGACCTCGAGGGGTTCGCGACGTCGTACCTGCTGAATGGCCACCTGCTGCTGCTCGGCCGCAGCCCCGAAGCGATGGCGCAGGCCCTCGCCGCGATCTCGGAGCGGGACGGCGGCTTCCTGCACGTGGCTGAGGGACAGGTGGCGTGGTACCTGCCGCTACCGCTGTTCGGCATCATGCGCGGCGGGTCGTTCGAGGACGCCGTCGAGGGGTCTCGGGAACTCGAGCGCTTCACGAGAGCCCACGGCTACCGCTTCGCCGATCCGGCCTACAGCCTGCACTTCCTGGTGGGCGACTTCCTGCCGGGGCCCCGACTCACGGCGCGTGGGGAGGTCGACGCGAAGACGGGCGAGGTGATCGAGCCCGCGCTGCGCCGACCGGGAGCCTGAGGCGGTCATAGGACCGTGTCCGGGACACGCCGTGTCTGCTACGATTTAGACGGAATCTGGCAATCCTCGCGTGAGGAGGCGTGGACCATGCGCATCCTGCTTGCGACCGACGGATCGGACGGCGCCCTCGCGGCGGCCCGCTTCGTTGCGGCCAACTTCGCTACGGATGTGGAGATTACGCTGATCACGGTGCTGCGCAACCCGACGGAGTATTTCCCGGATGCCGCGATCGCCTACAACGAACCGGTCTGGCGCGACGAGTCCGCGAAGTATGCCCATGAGGTTTTCACGGCCACGCGGCGAGCCCTGGGCGACCGCGAGGTCGCGAACGAGATTTTCCGGGAGGGCGTGCCGCACTCGGTCCTGACCGAGGTCGCCAAGAACTACGATCTCGTGGTCGTGGGCAAGCGCCGCAAGCCGAGCCTGGCCAAGCTGGTGCTGGGGTCGGTGAGCCAGCAGCTCGCCCACTACCTCACGGTGCCTCTGCTGATCGTCTAAGTCCGGGGGACGCGTAGAAGGCCGGGCGCCATGCGCGCCCGGCCTTCTACATTTCGACGCCCTCGGACGCCTGCGCGGCTTGCGGCAACCTCGGCAGCCAGCCGAGTCCGAGCGGCCAGGCGAGGAACGCGAGGATACCTGCCGCGATCAGCATCGGCTGCAGCCCGAGGAGCTCGGTCCCGGCCGCGCCGAGGAGCGGCCCGACGAACCAGGAGAGCTGCTGCGGCAGGAGTCCGAGGTTCATCAGCGAGGCGCGGCGGTCGGAAGGCGCGACGCGCGCCAAGGTGGTCATCAGCGTGGCGCTGACGCCGCCCTGTCCGAAGCCCTGGACGATGCGCCAGACGGCGAGCGCGGGAAGGCTCGCCATGGCACCTTGGCCGATCAGGCCGACGCCGTTCACGAAGAGACTCGCGAGAAGCGCGCGGCGGACGCCCAGCCGGTCGCCGAGCCAGCCGAGGAGAGGCGTGCCGAGCGCCATGGCCACGCCTCCGATGGTCAGCAGGAGGCCGACGACGTAGGCGCTGGAGCCCTCGAGCAGTCTGGGTGCGGGCAGGGTCTGCAGCGCGTGGATCCAGAGCGGCAGAAAGGGCTGGACGGCGCTCAGCCCGAGCGAGAACAGCAGGTAGATGAGAAAGAGGTTGCGCACCGGTGCGATCTGCAGCACGTCGCGGAGAGCCCCCACGGCGAGATGGCCCGTCGACGCCTGGCTGCGCTCGCGCGGCGGCTCGCGCAAAAGCAGCATCAACAGGATGGCACTCAGGGCCGTCAGACCGGCGTCGACCAGGAAGAGCGTGCGCAGTCCCAGGGCGGACGCGATGACGCCCCCGAGGAGAGGTCCCGCGGCGATCGCGACCGACGGCCCCGAACTCACCAGCGCGATGGCAAGCCCAACCCGCTTCGGCGGCGACACTTCTGCCTGCAGGGCCAGCATCACGCCGGTGTTGCCGAGGACGAAGCCGGAGAGGAAGCGGGCCAAGGCGAGTGCGTACGGCGACCCGGCTCGGCTTGCGATCACGAACATGAACGCCTCGATCACCGCGCTCCGCACGATGATCGGCTTGCGCCCAATGCGTTCGGCCAGCGGTCCCCAGAGCGGCAACAGCGGGAGGCCGAGAATGAAGCCGATCATGCCGAGGAAGCCGGTCCAGGCCGGAATCTGGGCCGCCGGCACGTGGAGCTCGCGCAGGTAGAGCGGGGTGAACGCCTGAAAGTGACCGAATGCGAGCGATTCCGCGAGGCCGGTGAACAGGAAGAGTGCCGTCATGAGACGCCAGTCCGTTGGCCGCCTGCCGCGCCCGCCCGCTTGCGTGTCGTTCAAGATGGGATGCCTCCCGTGCAGCGCCAGTGCTTTCGCGGATCACGGGCGCGAATCCTGGCGATGGCGGCCCTGCGACCGTACGCAATCCTTGGGCGGCTATCGCGTTTCCGCATGACATCGGTGCGATATCGCACATTGAAGAATGTACAATAGTGCTTGGTGCGAAGTACGCACGCCTTCTTTCAGGAGGGATCCTTAATGACGACGATCGAGTCGACACCCGAACTCGTTCGCGGCGTCTACCAGCGCACGGCGCAAAACCTCGCCGTGGCGCGACGCCGCCTGGGCGGCAGGCCGCTCAGCCTTGCGGAGAAAGTGCTTCTCGGGCATCTCGCGGACCCCGCCGGCCAGGAGCTTGAACCTGGCAAGAGCTATCTCGCCCTGCGCCCGGACCGCATCGCCATGCAGGACGCGACGGCGCAGATGGCGCTCCTGCAGTTCGCCCACGCCGGCCGTGCGCAGGCGGCCGTACCGACGACGGTCCACTGCGACCACCTCATCACCGCTCGCGTGGGCGCCGAGCCCGACACCGAGGCTGCCGTCGTTTCGAACCGCGAGGTCTACGAATTCCTGCGCTCGGCGGCGCAGCGTTACGGTCTCGGCTTCTGGGAGCCCGGCTCCGGCATCATCCACCAGGTCGTGCTCGAGAACTACGCCTTCCCGGGCGGCCTGATGATCGGCACCGACTCGCACACGCCGAACGCGGGCGGCCTCGGCATGCTCGCCAGCGGCGTCGGCGGCGCGGACGCCGTGGACGTCATGGCCGGCCTGCCCTGGGAAGTGCTCTACCCGCGCCGGGTCGGCGTCCACCTCAAGGGGCGCATGAACGGCTGGACCGCGCCGAAGGACGTCATCCTGGCGGTGCTCGGCAAGCTGACCGTCAAGGGCGGCACGAACAAGATCGTCGAGTACTTCGGCGAGGGCGCCGCCACGATCAGCTGCACCGGCAAGGCGACGATCACCAACATGGGCGCGGAGCTCGGCGCCACGACATCCGTCTTCCCGTTCGATGACCGCATGGCCGCCTATCTGCGGGCGACCGGCCGCGAGGAACTCGCGCAGCTCGCCGAACAGAACAGGGAACTCCTGCAGGCCGATCCCGAGGTCCTCGACGAGCCGACCAAGTATTTCGACGAGCTCGTGGAGATCGACCTGACGACCTTGCAGCCCAACGTCACGGGACCGCACACGCCGGATCTCGTCCGCCCGACCGGTGCCCTCAAGCAGGAAGCGGAGGCTGGCGCCTTCCCGCGCCGCCTGTCCGCCGCGCTGATCGGCAGCTGCACCAACTCGTCCTACGAGGACCTCACCCGCGCCGCCGACGTTGCTCGCCAGGCGCTCGCGCACGGCATGAAGATGCCGATCCCGTTCCTTGTCACGCCGGGTTCCGAGCAGGTGCGCCGCACCGTGGAGCGCGACGGGCTGCTGGACGTCTTCGCGGCGATCGGCGGCAAGGTGCTCGCCAACGCTTGCGGGCCGTGCATCGGGCAATGGCAGCGCGACGAGGTGGAGAACGCCGAGGGCAGCGACGCCAAGGTGGCGGGCAGCGAGAAGCCCAGGAACTCGATCATCACCTCGTACAACCGCAACTTCCCGGCCCGCAACGACGGAAACCCCAACACGTTCTCGTTCATCGCCAGCCCTGAGGTGGTCGTGGCGTACGGCCTTGCCGGCCGGATGGACTTCAACCCCCTGACCGACAGTCTGCAGGGTCCGGACGGCGAGACATTCCGCCTCGAGCCGCCGGCCCAGGCGCCGGATGTGCCGCAGGAAGGCTTCGTGCGTTCGCGCAAGGGCTTCGTCGCCCCGGCCGACGACTCGAGCCGGGTCTCCCTGGCCGTGGATCCCGCCTCGGAGCGCCTGCAGCTCCTGGAGCCCTTCGCGCCTTGGGACGGCAAGGACTTCCTCGACCTGCCGCTGCTCTTCAAGGCCAAGGGCAAGTGCACCACCGACCACATCTCGCCGGCCGGACCGTGGCTCCGATTCCGCGGCCATCTCGACCACATCAGCGACAACATGTTCCTTGGTGCCTTGAACGCCTTCACAGGCAACAACGGGTCGGGCGTATCGCAGCTGACCGGCAAGGAAGAGCCGCTCAGCAGCATCGCCCGCGACTACAAGAAGCATGGCCTGCGCTGGGTCGTGGTGGCGGACGAGAACTACGGCGAGGGTTCGTCCCGTGAACACGCCGCCATGTCGCCGCGCTACCTTGGCGCCGCCGCGGTGATCGCGCGCAGCTTCGCCCGCATCCACGAGTCCAACCTGAAGAAGCAGGGCATCCTGCCCTTCACGTTCGTGCACCCGGAGGCTTACGACCTGGTTCGCCAGGGCGACCGGGTGAGCATCGTCGGACTTCAGGATCTCGCGCCCGGCCGCTCGGTGAAGGCCATCTTCACCCACGAGGACGGCAGCCGCGACGAGGCCGAGCTGCGGCACAGCCTCAGCCAGGAGCAGATCGAGTGGTTCCACGCGGGTTCCGCGCTCAACCTGATCGCGCAGTCCGCCTGAGCGAAGGAGAACGTCCGAGTCCGCCGCGTCTTCGCGGCGGACTCGCTGTGCTCCCGGAGCCGGAAGCTCTGCGGTATGATACCGACATGCACACTTCGACAGGGTTCGCGCAAGGCGCGGAGTCATGACGGAGGCGACGGGGCCGAGGCTCGCCCTGCGACCCAGCGGCTGGCGCCTGCTCTTCATGCTGATCTGCTCCTACCTCGGCGCCCAGATCGTCGCGGCGCTCGCCCTGATGCTGCTGGTCGGCTTCCCGACCTCGCTCGCCGCGATCCGGTCGGTCGCGGGACTCGCCCAGTCGGGTCGGCAGGTGGCGATCACGTCGAGCGTGGGCGAGCTCGCCATCTTCGCCATCGCGTGGCTCTTCATGCACCGGCGCATGAGCGTGCGCGACGCGGGGCTCGATGGCCCGCGCATCCGCTACCTCGGCGACGGTGTGGTGCTGTTTCTGTTCGTCCTGCTCGCGTCGATCGTGTTCGGGCTTCTTCTGCACACGGGGGACGTGCGCAGCCAGCTGGCCGTGGCGCAGGATCTGCACGGCTGGTGGGAGGGACCGCTGATCGCTATCTCGGCCGGCTTCGCGGAAGAGGTGACCTTCCGCGGCTATCTTCTGACGGGGCTTCGGCGCATGTGGCCCGGCGCCACGTGGCTCGCGGTACTGCTCTCGAGCGTGGGCTTCGCCCTGGCGCATGTCGCTTGGGGCCTGCAGCCGCTGCAGTTCGTGTTCTATATCGCGCTCGGCGTCTTGCTTGCGATCGGTACCATAAGATCGAAGAGCGTCTGGCCGGCGATCTTGGCGCATGCCGGCTGGGACGCTCTGGCGTTTCTGCTCCTGGTGGCGAAGGCCAAGGGAATCTAGGTCAGGCGGACGGCGCCATCCGGAAGAGCGCCCTGGCATACGGGATGCGAGGGCTCGCGGCCGGGACGCAGATAGGCCGTGGCCCAGTGGTCGATGGCGGTGATGACGTCCTGCAGTTCATGGCCCGCCGGCGTCAGGTCGTAGAGGGTACGCGGCGGCATGACCGACTGCACTTCCTTGTGCACCACACCGATATCGCACAGGCGGTCGAGGCGCTGCGCCAGCGTCGCTGGGTTGCATCCCCCGACGGAACGCGACAGGTCGTTGAAGCCGCGCGGTCCTTCGAGAAGGCTGCGGACGATGTGCAAGACCCACTTTTCCTGCAAGACTTGAATGGCTTCGTGCACAGGACAGAATTCGTGTTCCACCGGGATCATCTCCAGTTCCACTATACTTGACATTCCAAAGTGCTTCAAGATACGATGTGTTTACGGAAAGATCCGGCAGGAGGGTGAACAGGTTATGGAGTGGCAGCTTGACGGGTCCCATACCAGCGCAAGTTTTTCGGTGCGTCACATGATGATCGCCACGGTGCGGGGGCACTTCGACCAGGCGAGCGGGTCCGCGGACGTCGAGGACGGCAAGATCCGTTCCGCCAAGGTGGACATCGCGGCGGCGTCGGTGGCGACGAGGGATGAAGGTCGCGACAACCACCTGAAGTCCGCTGATTTCTTCGACGTCGAGAACCATCCGCACCTGCATTTTGAGACCAGCCAGTTGGAGCATGTCGGTGGCGACAAGTACCGCGTTGCAGGTAACCTCACGATCCGTGGCGTCACGCAGCCGATCACCATGGACGCGACGATCACGCCGGTCGTCAAGGACCCGTGGGGCAACGACCGCCTGGGCATTTCGGCCACGGCGACGCTGAACCGCCACGACTTCAACCTCAACTGGAATGTGGCCCTCGAGGCCGGCGGCGTACTGGTGGGCGAGCAGGTGAAGATCGAGGTCGACGCCGAGTTCGTGCACCAGCCGAACTGAGTGTAATCGCTCTGGAGGCTCTGGGCCAACCCAGAGCCTCTTTTCGCGTTTAATCCGGCAAACGCGACGGGTGCCCTCACGGCCAGCGGGATGGTGCGCGGCCGCAGGCGCAAAGTAAGGGAGGCGCACGGCTTCGACGCTCCTGCCAGGAGGGATACCGGCACCATGCCGCTCCGCCTCTGGAATCCACCCGTCTTCCAGGGTCGGCTAAAACCGCGCGGGCGTTACTTCGAAGGCTGGTACTTCAAGCTGGTCGCGAGGGACCGGGGCCCCGCGGTCGCCGTCATTCCCGGCGTCGCCTGGCACGTCCGGCCAGAGGGTCACAGGCGTTCCGATCCCGAGGCCTTCGTGCAGGTGATCGATGGGATCACCACGAGGTCCGCCTTCGTCCGTTACCCGATTGACGCCTTCGGCTTCTCCCGCAGGCGGTTCGAGGTACGGATCGGCTCCAATCGTTTCGATCTGGGTGGCATGGACCTCCTGATCGATGATCGGCAAATTCGCTTGCGCGGACACCTCGACTTCGTTGAGCCCGTGCCCTATCCCGTCCGTCTCCTCTCGCCCGGCGTGATGGGGCCGTACAGTTTCGTGCCGTTCATGGAGTGCTACCACGGCGTCGTCTCGATGCATCACGATCTTGCGGGCTCGCTCGACGTCGCGTGGAGCGGCGAGGAAAGCCGGACGCTCTCCTTCCACGGCGGAACCGGCTACATCGAGAAGGACTGGGGCCGATCCTTCCCGTCCTCCTGGATTTGGGCCCAGTCGAACCACTTCGACGGCCAGGAGGCGAGCTTCATGCTGTCCGTGGCGCGCATCCCGTGGCTGCGCGGGCACTTCACCGGCTTCATGGCGGTGCTCTGGGCGCAGGGTCGGTTCCACACCCTGGCCACGTACACCGGGGCACGGCTCGCCGCCATCCGGGAGACGGCGGGGCGTCTCGAGATCGAGATCCGCGACCGCGATCATCGCTTGCTGGTAGGCACCTGGCGAGCGCGACACGCCATTCTGCGGGCACCGGTCGAGGGGCGCATGGAACGGCGGATCGCCGAGAGCATGGACGCCACGGTGGACGTTTCGCTGGAGACGCCGCAAGGGAAGGTGCTCTTCGCCGGTCGAGGTCAAATGGGAGGACTCGAGATCGCGGGCGATCTGGCGGAGCTGTGCCGTGGGGCCGGCCTGCCGGATCCCGGCATCGCCCAGCGGTCCAGCGTAGACGGGCACAATCCATGAAACGGCGAAGGGGCGGACCGGCGATCGCCGGGCCGCCCCTGAGACGCGTCAGCGCGTGACGATGCTTAGGAGACGATCGGGTACGTGGACGAAGCGCAGCGAGGCGCCTTCAGGCAGGAAGCGCTGGACAGCATCGCTGCCGAGGGCAGCCTCGCGCACCGCGGCCTCGTCCAGACCGGCAGGGAGTTGCAGGCGGTCGCGCAGCTTGCCGTCCACCTGGACCACCACCGTGACGGTCTTCGCCACCAGGACGTCCGCGTCGAACGTGGGCCAAGGGGCCTGGTGCACCGAGTAGGGCTGACCGAGGGCCTGCCAGAGCTCTTCGGTGAGGTGGGGGGCGAACGGCGCCAGCAGCAGCGTCAAGGTCTTCAGATCGTCCCGGGGCACGGCCTTTTCGCGCTGCAGCCCGTTCAGATACTCCATCATGGCCGCCAGGGCCGTGTTGTACTTGAGCGCTTCGATGTCCTCGGTGACCCGCCGGATGGTCTGGTGGCGCAGGCGCAGGACGTCCGGGGACGCTTGCGCGCCACTTTGGCCAACGTTCTTGCGCACGAGGTGGTAGACGCGGTTCAGGAAGCGGTAGATTCCCTCGATGCCCTGGTCCGAGAAGTCGCCGCCCTCTTCGTACGGTCCCGTGAACATCAGGTAGGCGCGGAGCGTGTCGGCGCCATAGCGGTCGAAGAACTCGTCCGGGTTCACGACGTTGCCCCGCGACTTGGACATCTTGGCGCCGTTGCGCACGATCATGCCGTGCGCGCGGAAGCGCTTGAAGGGCTCCTCGAAGTCGAGGTATCCGAGGTCGTGCAGGGCCATGCAGACGAACCGGGTGTAGAGGAGATGCAGGACGGCATGCTCCTTGCCGCCGATGTAGCTGTCGACCGGCAGCCACTTGCGCGTGAGATCGGGATCAAAGGCGTTTCGCGCGTCGCCGCTCGACGGATAGCGCAGGAAGTACCAGGCGGAGTCGAGGAAGTTGTCCGACACGTCCGTCTCGCGCCTCGCCGGCCCGTGGCAGTGGGGACATGTCGTCTCCACGAAGGAGGGCATGGCCGCCAGGGGGCTCTCGCCCGTGCCCTTCGGCACGAAATCCTGGACGTCCGGCAGCAGGACGGGAAGGTCCTCCTCCGGAACGCCGACGATGCCGCACTTTTCGCAGTACACGACCGGGATCGGCGGTCCCCAGTAGCGCTGGCGCGAGATCAGCCAATTGCGCAGATGATAGGTGCGGTGGCGCTCGCCGATATGGCGCTCCTCCGCGAGGCGGATC
>JAJZIE010000323.1 GCA_021810725.1 Bacillota bacterium
CGCGTCAGCCTGCGGCAGGATGAGAGATCCTCGACCGCGAGTTCGAGCGCCCCGATCGAGGGCAGCCGCCGCGGACCCGCGGTCAGCGCCGAGAGCGCGTCCGTGACCGCCTGGGCGATCTCGAGGCGGTTCGTGCAGGCGGCCTCGGGATAGCTGCGCCGCCACGAAAGGTCCTGCGGCGGCTGCAACGGCCTAAAGCCGACCGCCTCCTCGCCCTGCGCGAACTGCCAGAGCTCGCGCCCGACCGGCCCCACCTGCTGCCACAGGGCGCCGGCGCCGAGCGGCAGCACGTCCCCGACCGTCCTGAGCCCGAGAGCGGCAAGCCGGCGCTGTGCCGACGACGGCAGCCAATCGAGCGCCGCGAGCGGCAGGTCGCCCCGCTCGCCCGAGTAGACGAGACCACCCTCCGCCTCCTCGGGCAGGCCGCCCCGCACCCGGGCCTTGGCAAGGCGCAGGCTCTCGCCCGCCGCGGCGCGCACCCGCCAGCCGATGCCCCGGCAGGCCGCGATCGCGGCGGGGACATCCCCGAGCGACCAGAGCTCGATCGCCAGCTCGCCGATGCCGCACTCCATCACGCCGCGCGCCACGGTGAACAGGCCTTGGCGCAATTCCGCCTGCAGCTCCGCGCAGGCGGAATCCCCGGGATCCCGGCGCCAGAGCAGGCCCAAGGCGATCAGCGCGGCGGGAGACATCTCCTGTCCCGGGACGAGACCGCTGTCCGCCGCCCGCGCCGAAAGATCGCGCAGGCGCCGGCCCGAGAGCACGGCAAGGGGCCTGTCGGCGAGCTCGGGCTCGCGCTGCTGCAGAGCCTGGGCCCGCATGCCGTCGATCTCCATGTACAGCAGCATGTCGCGTCGCTCCGTTTCAGAACATTTGTTCTGATTCGGAGTATAGGCAGCCCCGGGCCGGCCGTCAAGCCGGCCCGGGTGGCAATGCATGCATAAAAAGACACCGCTCCCCTGCACACTGCAGAGGGAGCGGTGCAACCGGGAGGCGGTTCAGGAGATCAAGCTGTAAATCCAAAGGAAGATGGCGAGCGTGATGACGCCGACGAGCACGGCATCCAGGTCCACCACGGTCCCCTGCACGGCGCTGCCGGCAGCGAGGGCGACTTGTCCGAGCATCATCGCGCCGGAGAACACGCCAAGAAACAACCAACGACGCAAGCTTCGCCACCTCCCATGCGGCGTACGACGCACATTGTAGCAGAATTGCGCCACATGCTCATGGTCATTTAGCCGTTGACCCGGCCAGAAGGACCAGCATCGCGTCGCTGCGCGCCTGAACGCGCCCAAATCGCACCAAGGCTCCCTAGCGGCAGGAGCGGCCAACAAAGCCAGAGAATTCACCTGTACGGATCTCCACGGCATTTAGTAAAATGCACGGAAAGGATCGTCGGCCCAGTGCCGACGACCCGGGATCCGCGGCGGAGTGGGAGGTGTTCCGCATGGCCCACCGGTTGTTCACGGTGTCCGAAGCGAACGCTCTCGTGCCATTCCTGGAAGGCCATCTTCGACGCCTTCAGGAACTGCAGCGGCAGGCACAGTCCCACTTCGAGGAGATGGAGCGGATCAAGGCGGTCGGCTACAAGCCTGACGGCAAGCTGATCCTGCAGCGGGACTTCCAGGACACCCGCGACGCCTTCGACCGCTCGGTTGCGGAGGCCAACGCCCGGATCGCCGACATCAATCGCACCGGCTGCCAGCTCAAGAGCGTCGAGTCCGGGCTCGTGGACTTCCCGAGCGTGCTCGAGGACCGCGAGGTCCTGCTCTGCTGGAAGCTCGGCGAAGACGCCCTGCGCCATTTCCACTCACCACTTGAGGGCTTCGACGGACGTCGCGAGCTGCCCGACTGGGCCTTGCCGCAGGAGTCCAGCGATCCCAACGCCAACGCGAGCTGACAAGACCATCGAAAGCGGCGGACCGCCCTCGGACGGTCCGCCGCTTTCATTTCCCGAGGACGATGGCGAAGTTCGGCGAAATCAGTTCCTTGTGTTTGCCATCGTCCGGGCGTCGTGGCGGAAACACTCAAGGCCCAAAAACGAGGGCAGATTCGGCGATATTTCAAGGATCTCTCGACCTTTTGCCAAGAACGGATCGGAACCGCGCCTATGCCTCGCGATCGCTCGGCGTCGCGGCGAAGAGAATGTGGCCGCCGGCGTCGGGGCTTCGCCTGCAGGCGTCCACCTCCGCCTGCAGGAGCGCCGCGAACATGTCGGGCCGGCTCCTCAGGGCCGCAAGCTGGCTCTGCGGCAGGGAAAGCAGGCACTCGGTCGCGGAGAGGTCGAGAACGCGAAGGCCGCTTCGTCCGAGCAGCGATCGCAGCTCCGCCGCATGCAGCATCTTCGCCTGGTGCTCCGAGAAGTGTTCCGTCAGGCGCCCGGTGCGGTAGACGCCGAGCAGTTCCTCGCCGCCGATCTCAGGCTCTGGCAGCCACCCCGTGTGCAGCGCCATGCCGAGAGCGCCGAACGATCGGCGTTTCGAAGCGGCCCCACTCCCGTTCCTTCCCGTAACCGTCGTAAAAGGTCTCGATGCGATGCTCACGGTCGCGGATGTCCACGCAATCGCCCCGCTCCACCGTCGTTTGCCAACCTATTGGTCAATCATATGGTGTTGGAGCTTACGCCATCCGCATGCTTCCGGCTAGAGCCCGAGTTCGGTCCTGGCCTCCTGCAGCGCCGCGATAACATTCGCGATGTGCTCGTCGAGCGGCACCCCGAGCTCCTCCGCGCCCTGCACGATGTCGTCGCGGTTGACGCCGCGCGCGAAGGCCTTGTCCTTCATCTTCTTGCGCACCGACTTCGCCTCGAGGTTGTCGA
>JAJZIE010000324.1 GCA_021810725.1 Bacillota bacterium
GAGCTCGTGGCCCATGACCACCGTTGCTCGGCAGGCGTGTCCAGAGCGCCGAATGTCGGCTAGAATGGAGACCACTCGAACGGGCGGCTCCGCGGGGGGACGGTCCATTGCCTTCGTACGTCGCGCTGCTGCGCGGTATCAACGTGAACGGACAGCGCATGATCCCGATGGCGAACCTGAGGGAGATGGCCGCGGCGCTTGGCTATGACCGCGTCGAGACCTACATCCAGACGGGGAACCTGCTCTTCGAGAGCCCTATGGGGCCGGACGAGGTAAGGCACCAGCTGGAGCATGCCATCATGGCGACCTTCGGCTTCGAGGTGGCGGTGGCGGTGCGATCGCCAGAGGACATCGCGCGGGCCCATGCGGACTGCCCCTACCAGCCAGGGGAGGGCGAAGTGGTCTATGTGGCCTTCTCGGTCACGCCGCCAGAGACAGCGCGGCTGGCGGCAGCGGCCGGCGGGCCGGACTGCGGGGACCTTTTCACCGTGACCCCGACCGAGGTCTACATCCTGTACCGCCATGGCGTGCACGCCTCGGCGCTTTCGAACGCGTACTTCGAACGCGTCCTGGGCGTCCCCATGACGTCGCGCAATCTGCGCACCTTGGCGAAGCTTGCGGATCTCGCGGCAAGGCGTGCCTTGAGCGGCTAGGCCGGAGGGTGCCAGGCTCTCGATGCCTGGATGGTTGAATTTGCCACTGGGCTTAGGAGGTGCCAGATTGCCGAAAGACATGGCCACGCTGCGCGAGATGAAGGAACGTGGCGAGCCGATCGCGATGCTGACGTGCTACGACTACCCGACGGCCCTGCTCGAGGAGCGCGCCGGGGTCGACGTGATGCTGGTGGGGGACAGCGTCGGGACGAACGTGCTCGGCTACGCAAGCGAGATCGAGGTGACCTTGGCCGACATCCGCCACCACGTGCGGGCGGTGCGGCGAGGGGTCAGCGAAGGCTATCTGCTCGCCGACCTGCCGTACCGCACCTACGAGGACGAGACGTCGGCCGTGGCGAACGCCCAGGAGCTGCTCCTTAGCGGCGCAGATGGCGTCAAGCTCGAGGGTGTCAGGCCCCGGATCGTCCAGGCCTTGAGCCGGGCCGGCATCGACGTCTGCGCCCATATCGGACTCAGCATGCAGGCGCAGGATCAGGTCCGCGTGAAGGGAAAGACCTTCGACGAGGCCAGGACGATCTACGAAGGCGCCGTGGCCCTGGAGCAGGCCGGAGCCAAGATGATGGTGCTGGAACTTCTGCCCGACGAACTCGCGCAGGCGATCACTCGGCGCCTCGGCATCCCCACGATCGGCATCGGAGCCGGCCCGCACACGGACGGGCAGGTCCTCGTCGTGCAGGACATGATCGGCGTCACGGCGCGGGCGATGCGGCACGCCCGGACCTACCTGAACCTCAAGGAGATCATGCCGACGGCCTTCGCGGCCTATGTGGCGGATGTCCGGCGCAGATCCTTCCCCGCGGACGGGAACTACAGCCACATGCGGGAGGATGATGCCCGCATCATGCGCGGGTGGCTGGACGCTCCCGGCGGTTGAGCGTAAGCGGCAATCTGCGAAGACATGCGAGAGAGGCGGCCTCGATGAAACCACTGCAGGACGGGATCACCCCTTTTCTCACCTTTCCGCGGGACGCCTGGTCGCCGCTGCGCGCGTCGACGCCCCTGACCCTCTCGGAGGAGGACCTGAGGCAGATCCAGGGTCTCAACGAACGGCTCGATCTCGACGAGGTGCAGGACATCTACCTGCCGATCTCCCGCCTTCTCAACCTCTCCGTGGGAGCGGAGCAGGAGCTGCATCGGGCGCGGGCCACGTTTCTCGGCTCGACGGCGGAGAAGGTGCCGTTCATGATCGGCATCGCGGGCAGCGTCGCCGTGGGCAAGAGCACGACCGCGAGGCTCCTGCAGGCACTGCTCTCGCGCTGGCCTGGCCACCCACGCGTCGATCTCGTGACGACGGACGGCTTCCTCTTCCCGAACCGGGTGCTCGAGGAGCGGGGGGCCATGGGCCGCAAGGGCTTCCCCGAGAGCTACGACGTCCGGTCCCTGGTCCGCTTTGTCTCCGATGTGAAGTCCGGCCGGGCGGAGGTGCGCGCCCCCGTCTACTCGCACCTCACCTACGACATCGTGCCCGGTGCCTGGCAGGTGGTGCGCGGCCCGGACAT
Organism: Bacillota bacterium; assembly: GCA_021810725.1. GTDB lineage: Bacteria > Bacillota > Sulfobacillia > JAJZYS01 > JAJYTV01 > JAJZQO01. The sequence goes on from JAJZIE010000324.1 coordinate 2,174, forward strand.
CGTCATCCTGGAAGGGCTCAACATTCTTCAGGCCGGATCGCCCGAAGGCAGCCGGCAGCGCGTCTTCGTCTCGGACTTCCTGGACTTCTCGATCTTTGTGGACGCCCACCCCGACGCCGTGCGCAAGTGGTACGTCGAAAGGTTTCTCAAACTTCGCGACACCGCGTTCCGGGACCCGCAGTCCTACTTCCACCGCTACGCCGCCCTTTCGGACAGGCAGGCGGCGGAAACGGCCTCCCGCATCTGGCGGGAGATCAACCTCGTGAACCTCAGGGAGAACATCGCGCCGACGCGCGAGCGGGCGCAGCTCATCCTCTGCAAGGGCGAGCACCACCGGGTGCAGGAACTCCGTCTGCGTCGTCTCTAGGAGATGTCAGGGTCGGGCGCGCCACTCGTCCTCGAGGATCGCGAAGAGAAGCGAGTCGCGCCAGGTGCCTCGCACGAAAAAGTCGTGGCGGCGCTGGCCCTCGAGCCGCATGCCCAGCTTCTCGAGCACCCGCCGCGAAGCGGGGTTTTCGGGGTGGCAGGTGGCCTCGATGCGGTGCAGGCCCAGATTCTCGAAGCCGAAGGTGGCCAGGACGCGAGCGATTTCGCTGCCGAAGCCCTGGCCCCACTGGTCGCGACGGAGGACATAGCCGAGG
>JAJZIE010000325.1 GCA_021810725.1 Bacillota bacterium
CAGGTATCCACCGACCATCGCCATGGCGATCGCGATCCAGCTGCTCACCGAGGAGAGCGCGCCGACCTGCGCCGACGTGAAGTGGAAGACCTTCAGCAGCACCGGGTTGACGATGCTGGTGGCGAGGAGCGACATGTTCTCGAAGAGTCCGAAGAGGAAGACGACCGTGAGGATGGCCCACCGGTAGGTCGGGTAGCCTGCTGCGGGCGCAGAGTCCTTGGCGCCGAGGGAAGTGTCAGCCATGATCGCATCGCTCCTTTCGTGTCAGAGGGCTCCGTCTTGCGCCGCGGCAAACAGCCGGGCGCCGCGGAGATAGGCCGTTCCATCGAGCAGCAGCCGCGCGGTGCGCAGGTAGCCCGCGCGCAGGACCGAGAGGTCCTCCCCGCCCGCCAGGACCTCCGCCTCTACCTCCATGCCGCCGCTCGGGTGGCCGATGCGCACCGTGGGGCCCGCGGCCGGCCTCGCCACCTCGTAGGCCACCGTTCCGGGAATCCTTGCGCCGACGGCGAGCGTCACGCTCGCCGCGCCCGGGAAGGCCTTGTGCAGGGTGAGCGGCTGGCCGCCCAGCACCTGCGCGGCGATGTCGACGTTCTCCGCCGCCATGGTGCCGTTCCCGACCACCAGCGGGTAGTCGTGGGGCGGCGCGACCAGGATCGGGATCGGCGTGAGCCGCCCCTCGGGGACGCCGACCCTGCGCGCGACCGCCCGCTGCAGCAGGTCTGTCCTCTCGAGCAGGGCCTGGTCTGGAGCCGAGGGAAGGCGAGCGGGGTCGAGCCCCAGTTCCTCCGCCCGCACCATGAAACAGAGGTTGGCGATGTCGACGATCGACACGGTGACGGAGCCGAGTCCCTCCGCGTGGAGGATCTCCCGCGCCGCTCCGGTCGGCAGGAGGCGCCCCGTGGTGCTCCCTGCCGTCAGCCGGTAGTCCATCCGCACGGGTGCTCCGGTCCCGGGAACGCCATCGATGGCGAGGTCTCCCTCCACCGCCCCGTGCCCGCCCTTGACCGGCACGTCCGAGAGCAGGATGGTCTTCGTGTTGTGGTTGTAGATGCGCACGGTGGTGACGGGCTCGACCGGCTGGACAAGCCCCTTCTCGATGGCGTAGAGGCCCACGGCGGCGGAGATGTTGCCGCAGAGCATGTCGAAGTGCACCTGCGCGGCCGAAGTCCCGACCTGGGCGAAGGTGTAGTCGACGTCCGCGCCCTCGACGCTCGGCGGTCCGACGATCGCCACCTTGCTCGTGAGGAGGTCCGCGCCGCCCAGTCCGTCGATCTGCCGCGGGTCTGGGCTGCCCATCAGCGCGAGCAGGAACCGTTCGAGCTCCCCGGGCTGCGACGGAACGGCCGACGCGGGCAGGAACACGGCCTTGCTCGTGCCGCCGCGCACGATGGTCGAGGGAACCGCGATCATCTCCGCACCGAACTGAGCCACCGCAGACCCCTCCTTCCTAGAGCGTGAGGATGTTGACGGTGCAGGCCGTCCCCTCGACGCCGCGGGCCTTGCCGCCGCGGCAGTGCGCGAGCCCCACCTTGAGGTTTGCCACCTGGCGGTCGCCCGCCTCGCCGCGCAGCTGCTTCACGATCTCGATCACCTGCGCCACGCCCGTCGCCCCCAGGGGGTGTCCCTTGCCGAGCAGCCCGCCGCTCGTATTCACCGGAAGACGGCCGTTCAGGCTGGCCTCGCCGCGTTCGACGGCCCGCGGGTACTCGCCGAAGGGGAAGAGGTGCAGCCCTTCGATGCGGGTCGTCTCGGCGATCGAGAAGCAGTCGTGCACTTCGGCCATCTGGACGTCCTCCGGTCCCAGCCCCGCCTGTTCGTAGGCCGCGAGCGCCGTGCGCCAGGTGAGGTCCTCCTGCGTCATGTCCGGCAGGCCCACCTCCATGCGCCCGCTGCGCAGCGCCGAGGCGACGAGCCGCACGGCGCGCGAGCCGCCGAGCTGCCTGCGCTTCTTCTCGCTCACCAGCACGACGGCGGCCGCCCCGTCCGAAACCGGCGCGCACTCGTCGCGGTGCAGGGGTTCCGCGATCAAGGGCCCCGCCAGCACCTCGTCGATGCTGACCGGCTTCTTGAACTGGGCGAGCGGGTTCAAGGACGCGTTGAACTTGTTCTTCGCGGCGATCGCCGCGAGCTGGCGCGGCGTCGTGCCGTACTGCTCGAAGTGCCTTCTGGCGCGCATGGCGTAGACGGACGGCATGGTGAGCCCGATCTGCGCCTCGATGTCGCTCTCGTCGGGCTGCAGCGCGCCGCGGAACTTCGACGAGAGGTGCTCGACGCCGACCGCGAGCACGAGGTCATAGGCCCCGGCGCGCAGCGCCATGGCCGCCTCGAAGATCGCCGTCGAGCCGCTCGAGCAGGCATTCTCCACGTTGGTGATCGGCAGGCCCGAGAGCCCCGCCGCGCCGAGCGCGCGCTGTCCCATGGCCATTCCCTGGTAGACGTGCCCCACCCATGCCGCCTCGATCTCCATCACCCCGACCCCGGCATCGTCCAGGGCACCGAGGATCGCCTCGGCCGCGAGGTCCGCCGCGGTGCGGTCCGGGTGCTTGCCGAACGCAGTCATGCCGACGCCGGCTACGTAGACGCCTTCCATCGCGCTTCCTCCCTACCTGTCGACCGGCGACGCGTGCACGAGGGGAACGGCCTTCCCGTCCTCGAGCCGCGGGCCGTCCTGCATCTGGAGCTCGACCGTCGCGCCGACCTCGGGTTCCACGCCATCCGCCAGCGGCATCAGCACGCGCACGTCCTGCGGGAAGTCCACGTAGACCAGCACATACGGCGTCTTGAACTCGGGCGTCGAGCGGTGGACGCGGC
>JAJZIE010000025.1 GCA_021810725.1 Bacillota bacterium
GTTATCAGGCCGAGACGCAGCTCGAGGCGATCGCGCGGGTGCGCCGCCTCAAAGTGGCCCAGGTTTACGCCCGCAATCGGGAGCGGCTGGAGGACTTCTGCCGGCGCATGAGCGAGCGCATTGGCCTAGACGTGACGCCGGCCGCCAGCATCGACGAGGCGGTCGCGGGCAAGGACATCGTCGTGACGGCCACGTCCGCGCACGAACCCGTCCTGTTCGGTCGCCAGATCGAGCCCGGACAGCACATCAACGCGGTCGGCTCGAACCGCCTGCACGAGCGCGAGCTCGACGGACCCGCCGTGCTGCGCGCGGCGGTCGTGGTGGTGGACTCGCGTCCCACGGCGAAGGCCGAGGCGGGCGACCTCACGCCGCTCGCCGCGCGCGGCGAGATCGATGCCGAGGAGCTCCCGAACCTCGGTGAAGTGGTGGCCGGCAAGCGGCCCGGACGCAGGCATCCGGACGACGTGACGCTTTTCCTCTCGCAGGGCATCGCCGCCTGGGACCTCGCGGTGGCCGCCGTGGTGCTGCGTCGCGCCGAGGCCGAGGGCGTCGGCCAGGAGGTGGACCTCCTCTCGTGAGCAGCCATCTCGAAGCGGACCTGGGGGGCGGCAGGCGGGCCAGCCTGCAGGAGTTCGGGCACGAAGGCGAAGTGGTGCTGCTCCTGCCTGGCGCCGGCGCCGATCGCATGGCCTTGGGCCTGCAGGGCCGCGCGCTGCAGGCCGCGGGCTACCGCGCACTCTCCCTCGACTACCCCGGCCTCGGGCTCGCCGAGGGACCTCTGCCGCGGGAAGTTCCCGATCTCGCCCGCTACGCCTTCGCGGCGCTCGACGCCTTGGGCGTGCAGCGCTGCCATCTTCTCGGCCAGTCCCTCGGATCCGCCGTCGCCCAGGAGATGGCCCTGCTCGAGCCTGCCCGCGCCGCGTCCTTGATGCTGCTCGCGACCTGGGGGCGCCAGGACGGCTTTCTCGAACTGCGCGGCCGCATCGTCGCGCTGATCGCGCGCCAGCCGGTCGCGGATCGCCTGGCCATGCTGCCGTACTTCATGGCGTCGCGCACGCTGATCACAAGCCTGGGCCAGAGCGGCGGCGCCAGCCTCGGTCTGCGCGGCAGCCAGGCGGTCAGCGATGAGACCATGTCGCGCTACCTTGAACTCGCCCGCGACACGGACAGGCTTGAAAGGCTCGCCGAGCTGCGCCTGCCCTGTCTCGTGCTGGCAGGCGAGCGCGACCTCATGACGCCCTGGGAATACGGCAGGGAGGTGGCCGACGCCATCCCAGGCGCGCGGTTCCACCTGCTCGAGGGACCTCGTTCCTCGCACCTCTTCCACTATGAGCTCGGCGAGGAGACGAACCGGGAGATCCTGAACTTCCTTTACCGTGTCGCCACGTCCTGAAAGGGGGCCGGTCGGTTGGCATCACTGTCGGAGCTTCCCGAGAAAGAACGCCGCTTCGCCCTGAAACTCGCCTACTGGTCCTGGTTCTCGCTCCTTCTGGGGGCGCTCGGCATCATCCTGTGGTTGCGCAAGGTGTTGCCGACGGGGCTGCTGCCGATCGCCTTCGTCTTCGTGCTCCTCTTCGTCGCGCAGGAGATCTGGCAGTCCTTCTACACCCGCCAGGTGCTCAGGCGGACCGAGCACAAATGAACGCGCCCCCTGCCGCTGGCAGGGGGCGCTCGCCTTCCTGGTCTCAGGCGCTGGTCGAGTGGCGCAGGCGGTGCTCGGCCGCCTCGCGGATCGCGTCGATCTCCTCTTCCGGGATCGCATGTTCAAAGCGTCTGAACCCGGCCACCGAGAAGCCGTTGCGCTTCGCCATGTCGCGGATCTCCCGCACCCGCTCCGGGCGGATGTCGAGTCCGAGCGTGTACGGCTCGTAGCGCCTCTCGAGCGTCAGGATCATCGTCTCCGCGATGCACGCCTCGGCATAGCCTGGCGGGAAGCCGAAGTCGAAGTGGAAGTCCACCTTGCCAGGCACCGCGATGACGCCGCCATCGATGACCAGGACGTCGCGGCGGCGCTCATACACCTTCTCCGAGACGTTGCGCGGCCTGGCGACGTCGCAGACGACCGACCCCGGGCGCAGGTCCTCCGGCTCAAGCAGAACGCCGGTGGCCGACGAGACGGTGAGGACGACGTCGGCGGTCTTGGCCGCCACCCGCGCGTCGGTGCCGATCGTGACGTCGGTGTAGGTGCCAAGGTCGTCGATGCTGCGCTTGATGGCCTGAAGCTTGTCGACGCGCCGGCCGATCAGGCTCAGGCGGCGCACCGACCCCGCCATGGCCGCCGCGACCGCCTGCCCGATGGCACCGGTCGCGCCCACGACGCACGCCTCCGCCTCCTGCGCCGGAATGCCCATGCGCTCCGCGGCGAGCAGGGCGCCGTCCACGGCGGACGCGGCCGTGTAGGAGTTGCCGGTCGTCACGGGGATGTCGAGGGATTTCGCGACCGAGACGCCTCGGTCGCCGACCACCTTCGTGAAGGCGCCGAGCCCGACGATGCCGGCGCCGAGTTCCTCGGCGAGCCTGCCCGCCCGGACGAGGCGCGGCAGGATCTCCTCGCGGAACGACATCTTCACCATGAGATTGGCCGAAACGGGCACAACGATGAACCAGCCCTCCGCCTCCACCCCGGTGGGCGAGCGCAGCCCGGTGATGTGCGACGCCTTGTAGGGTGGCAGATGGCTGAAGCTCTTCTCGACGAACGATTCGGAGAAGAGCCGGAGCGCAGGGTACTTGCGGGTGAAGTCATCGAAGCGCAGTGGATGAAGAACGAATGCGAAGCGCTCCAACGTTCTACCTCTCCCGTCATGTGCACAAATCTGTGCACATGGTACCAGAAGGGAGCCGTTCGTGCAAAGCGCTACGGCTCGAGCAACTGTCCCGTCATGGGGTCGAGCCTAACGGTGCGACCGTCCGCCAGGGATGCCACAAGCGCGTCGCCCTTTGCGGCCAGCGCGCTGCAGACGGAACCCGCGAGCCGCTGGTCGACCCGCCACATCTCCCTCGCGTCGTCCGGGACGCCGAAGACGTTGCGGTCCTGTATCGTATAGGGATCGGTCTCGCAGCGAATGGCCACGACCTCCATGAACCCGACGACCTGCGCGATGCCGGTCGGGAAGGTGACGGTCCGCTCCGACCCGTCGGGCAGAGCCACGCGCAGCGTGCGCTCCTGCACTTGAACCTTGGTCAACATGCGCGGCAGGGCCCTTTCTGTCGAATTCTCCGGACCGGCATACTTAATTTGCCATCCGCGCCAAGCTTGCGCAAGCCTCCGATGCCCTCAGGGCATGAAAAGGGCGTCCCGTTCGGGACGCCCGCAATGTTCGGATGAGGATCAGAGTGAACCCTCGCCGCGGCCCCGGTGACCGCCCCGCCGCGAATCGTGATGGCGGCGCAGATCCGCCTGCTTGTCCTCGCTCTCCTTCATGAACCGGGCCAGCCGGTCCTCGAAGTTCTGCGGACGAGCCGGTCCGCGTCCGTGACCGCCGCCGCCTCCTCCGCTGAATCCTCCGCTGCGCGGACGGACCGCGGAAGCCCCGGGCTTGGCCTGGCGAATGGAGAGAGCGATCTTCTGGTTGCCATCATAGGACAGGATCTTGACCTTGACCTGGTCCTGCTCCTTGACGAAGTCCTTGATGTCGTTGACATAGGAGTCCGCCACCTCGGAGATATGGACAAGTCCCGTCTTGCCGCCTGGCAGCAACACGAAAGCGCCGAAGCGCGTGATGCCGGTCACCACGCCATCGACTACGGAACCGACGACGATCTCTTCCTCCGCCAAAGTCTCCCCGCTTTCCCGCTGGGCTGATGCGCCCAATACCTCTGATACGAAGTTTAGCGAGGTTGCGCTCGTCCAGTCAAGCAAGCAAGTTCGCAACGCCCGCCGCCACAGCCGGCGACGCGCGCAGCGCGGGCTCGAACGGCCGCCGCCTCCCGCGCCTAGAACGTGATGACCTGATAGCCTTCGTTCACCAGCCGGACGATGTCCTCGCCGACATACTTCAAGGTCACCGGGCCAGCGCTCAGTTCGTCCTTGATCTGCTTCTGTTCGGCGTGGGCCTGGCACGCCAGCGTCAGGATGCCCCGCGCGATGAACTTCTGTGCGGTCTCCACGTAATCGGGGTCGGTCAGCAGTTCCACGGCGTCGCCGAAGAAGATCAGGGCGACCTTCTCGACATCCGGCAGGCTGCTCGCAACCGACGCGAACCCCAGTGCGGAACGCACGCGTGTCGGATCTTCCTTGCCGGCGTTCAGCAGGACCAGGATACGGCTCACCACGCTGCCCCCTTCAAAGATCGGAATGGCCCGAATGCGCGCCCCGTCAGTTCTTGACGGTGATCACCACGGGCGTGCCGCTCTTGGGCGCGTAGTGCAGGACCTGGCGCACGGCCTGGGCCTCGCCGGTCTGCGTCTTGAGCTGCCTTAGTTCGGTCTTCAGCTGCGCGGCGTGCCCGTTGACCGAATGCAGCTTCTGCAGCATCTGGCTCTCCTGGGCCTGGACGTGCAGCAACTGCAACTCGCCGATCGCACCCGCTCCCACCAGATAGGCGATCGCCGCCGCAAACATCAGGCGGCCGAAGCGCAGGCGCACGCGGCGTCTGGCCTTGCGTCGCGGCCGGCTCTGCCGCTCCTCCTTCTCCGCTGGCGCCTTGCGCAGGGGCGCGGGCGCACGGAGGACCGCGAGGCCGATCGCGTCAGCTGCCTTCGCCAATCTCCTCTTCCTCCTCCAGGCTGTCGTTCTGCAAGGCGAGAGGGTCCCCATCAATGACAATGACGACCTGGTAGCCCTTCGTCTTGGCGCGATGGAGCAGGGTGGCGACCGTGGACTCGCTCAGGGAGAGCTGACGCGCGATGACGTCCTGACGTACCCCTGTCTCCTTCAGGGTTACGACTTGCCGCTCCCGGAAGCTGAGGCGCTCCGCTCCCCTGATTTCCAGGTGCACCCGCGCCTCGCCTCCTTGCTTGTCCACATTTTGTCCACATTTTGTGGATAGAATGTCGGATTAGATTCTGTGCCTGCGCCTAGACTCCTGCCATGGCGCCCGCAGAATGTGCAGAAGGCCCGCCGCCAGGGCCCCGCCCGCGACGAACCCGACGGGCACGTAGGCCCTGAGATCGCCCAGTGTACCCAGGAAAAGGGCGGCGGCGGCGGCGACACTCAGGATGCCGACCAGCCAGAATTCCAGCAGTGCACGCCAGAAGCCCCGCCGGCCGCACGAGCGCGCCGCGAGGAACCACAGCGGCACAAGACAGAGTCCGACGGCGGCGGCCCAGAGCAGGCGATCGAACTGCTCCGGCAAGGGCAGGTCGATCATCTGATCAGCCTGCCAAGTCGCCCCTTGCGCCGGCTTTCCTGCTGGTAGCTGAGCGTCACGATGCTGCCGTCCAGCTGAAGGTCCCCGTTCTCCAGGTCGAGATGCTTGATGTGCAGGTTCTCACCCTTGACGGACAACGTGCCCAGCTGCGTCATGACCGCGATCTCGTGCTCGTCGAACGACTCCACCTTGGTCACGCCGGTCAGTTCCATGAGATGGCGGTCTCGCAGGTTCAGGGCATGGTGCTTCTCGTCGGCGGCGCCGGCCATTGGGTCACCCCCCGCTACGAGATGCTATGCACCAGGCGGCCCGATGCTGCCTCGAAGGAGCGCTGTAGCCGTTGGCGAACTGAGAAGCGATCCCGGGCGCGGCGCCGCGGGACGTCCTTATGCATGAAGGAGTGGTCGGATGTCTCCGATCGTCGCCCTCTGGGGCCGGATCTTGCGCACCAGGGCCGACGTCTACGTTCAGATCCTGCTGACCATCGTGGGCGCGGCGCTCCTTGCGGCACTGATGGCCATCGCCGCCCGCGGCCATGCCTCCGGGCTTTTGATTCTCATCGGCATCCTGGCTGTGGTCGCCGAGGTGGCGTTCGGCTACGGCGCTGCGCTGGGAGCGTTGGGCGAGGCGGCGCGCGGCGACGCGCCCAGCCCCTTCTGGGCGCGCGGCTACCGCCTCTGGGGACGCACCCTGGGCCTCTTCGGCGTCGATCTTCTGGTCGGCATCGTCCTGACCATCGTGCTCCTGATCGTGCTTGCCTTGGCGGGCTCCCTCGCGGGCCTCGGCCACCTGACCTCCGCAGCCACTCTGGCGACGCCGGCCATTCGCCGTGTGCTCATCGTCCTCGGCATCGGCGTCCTCGTCTTGGCGATCGTCGTCGGCCCGTACATGCAGGCTGCCCAGGCGATCGTCTACGTGGCCGAGGTACCCGTGCTGGCGGCCCGCCCAGGCGTTCACGGAGGCTTACGGCCGCGGGCGCTTCGGGCACTGGCTGCTGGGGCTCCTCTTCGCTGTCGTCGTCGACCTCGTCGCCAGTCTGATCGAACAGCTTTTTGGCACGACCGGCCAGCTCCTCAGCATCCTCCTGAGTCCTGCCGTGCTGTGGCTGTCGACGGCCCTGGCCTTCGCCATCTACCGCACGCACAGCCTGGACACCGCTCCGGCCGAGATCATCTCCTGAGGGGGTTTCGCCATGCTCCGTCACGTCTTGCTGCTGAAGTTCAAGGAGGGTGTGGGACCAAGCGAGATCGCGGCGCTCGACACCGCGTTCCGCGATCTCATCGCAGACATCCCGGCGGTTTCGCAAGGGCACGTCGGACCGAAGCTCGGCCTCAAGGGCAGCTCGGGCGTGCCCGCCGACTACGCGGTCACGCTGGACTTCCGCTCGCCCGACGATTTCGCCGCCTACATCGAGGACCCGCGGCACCAGAAGTTTGTGCGGGAGATCTTGAGCCCCTTGCGCGAAGCGGGCTGGTCGGCACAGATCGAACTCTAGCCGGCGCCGGGTCATCGCCGCTCCGGGCGGGGCGATCGTGCTTGGGCGAACATCCCGGACCTCCGCAGACGTCGGAGCGTCGCGAAGTGGGGTAATCGCGTGTCGCAGGCGGCTCTCCTCCTGGCGCTCGGCTCCGCCGTGCTGCACGTGCTCTGGAACGCGGCCGCGCGGCAGGAGAGCGGGCGCCTGCGCTTCATGTGGCTGCTCGCCGGCTCGTCCGCCGTCCTGGCGCTGCTGCTGTCCATGGGACTCTGGCGGGCGGCCGACTGGCGCGATCTCTGGCCGTACGTCCTGGCCACCGCCGTGGTGCACGCCCTCTACTTCACGTCGCTGGCTGCCGCGTACCGCACCGGCGAGCTGCATTGGGCCTACACGCTCTCCCGCGCCGGCGGGGTGCTGCTCGCGTCTCTCGCCGCCCTCTGGCTGCTCGGTCAGACCGTACGCCCCCTGGCCTGGGCCGCCATCGGGCTCGTGCTCCTCGGCAGCGTGCTCGTGTCGGGCAGGCCCCAGCGGCCGCGGGACCTTCTGCGCGTCGCCTGGATCGGCCTCCTGATCGCGGCGTACACCTTCATAGACAGCCGCGGCGTGCAGCACGCTCCGCCGCTCCTCTACATCGCCCTTCTGTACACCGGCGCCACCATCCTGACGGCGCCGTTCGCCCTGCGGGCCGAGCCCGGTCCAGGGGACCGACTCGCGCCCGTCTTCGGCGCCCTCAGCCTCGCGTCGTACCTGCTGCTGCTCTACGCCTACCGGCTTGGTCCTCTGGCGCCCACGGTGGCCATCCGCCAGACGGCGCCGCTGTTCGCGGCGGCGCTTGGCTACCTGCGGCTGCGCGAGCGCCCGACGCCGCTCGCGTGGGCAGGCACCGCGCTCGTCGTCGTCGGCGCGGTCCTTCTTGCCTGAACGCTAGAAGATGCTCGTGTGCCTGAGCTGCGTCCAGATGTCCGGGTTTTCGCCGCCCAGCTCCCAGAGGGCGATGCCGCCCAGGCGCGAAGCCTTGGCGAGCGCGAGCTTCTGGCCGAACGAACGCTGGTCCTCGTACCAGACGTCATGGTGCACGCCGCCGTCCGTGTAGCTGAAGTGGTACTCCTGCGACGCCGCATCCCAGGTGGGCGAAATGCCGTACTTCTTCAGGAGGGCCTGGGCCTGCAAGGTCGTGACCGTGTTTGTCTGGCCCGCGCTCAACCAGTCGTAGCCGTAGGTGGCGACACCGAGGTAGATCCTCTGGCTGCGCATGTGCCCGAGCGCGAAGTTCACGTTGTTGCGCACCCAGGGCAGCGGTGCGACGGGGCCGGGCGGACCGCCCTGGTAGTGGTGGTCGTAGGCCATGATGACGACCGCGTCCGTAACCTTGCCGAGCGCCGGGTAATCGTAGGGATAGCTCATGTCGCGGCTGATGCCCACCTTGGGGAATACGGCGACGCCGAGCCCCTTGCCCTCTCGGTGCAGGGCCTTGCCGAGGTCGTTCAGGAAGGTGGAGAGGTCGTCCCGGGAGTAGGGCGCGAGCAGTTCGAAGTCGATCAAGACGCCGTCGTAGCCATGGCGCTTCACGAGGCTTTCGATCGTACCGATCATCTGGGTCCGTGTCGAAGTGCTGTACATGGGATCGTTGCCGGAATTGCCGATCAGCGGCCAGACGAAGCTGCGGTGGCTGTGCGCGAACTTCGTCACCTGCGGTGCCGCCATGTCGTTCGTCAGGTTGCCGGACGCGTTGATCCGGTACCAGTACGGACTCGTGATCTGGATCTGCTTCGTGTGGTCCACAAGGGAGGCCCAAGCCGTGCCCGGACCGGTGCCCTGGTTTTCGTAGAAGCCGATCACCATCGGGCGCCAGAACAGCGAGAACGCCGTACGAGGAACGGACGTGTGGTGGGGCGACTTGGCCGGCCTCGCAAACAGGAAGATCAGCAGCACCAGAAAGAGCGCCCCGACCAGCGCGGGATAACGCCAGCGGCGCAGGAGCTCGTCCATGGCTCCCCTCCCTCCGCTTTCTAGGCTGGCCGATGGCTGTTCAGCGATGCATGGCAAGAAGCGGGCGGGGCATCGCCCCGCCCGCCCAACGTCAGTCGATGGCGCCAGTTCCCTTCTGACGCACCCAGAGCACCTCGTAAAGTTCGTCCGATCCTCGCGGCACAGGCCGGTCGGGTACCGTGAGCACGCGCAGGGCCGTCTCCCTGCCGCCGATGTCGACCACCATCTCGTCGCCGACGTGGACCTCAGAAGCCGGCTTCGCGGGCTTGCCGTTCAACGTGACACGGCCCGCGTCCGCGGCATCGTGCGCGATGGTCCGCCGCTTGATCACCCTCGCGACCTTAAGCCACTTGTCGAGGCGCAGGACGTCACCTCCCTCGAAGCGCGAAGGGAGCCGGGGACATCCCAAGGATGCCCCCGGCTCCCCGCAGTGCGCCCTTACTTGGCGACCGAGTCCTTGAGAGCCTTGCCGGCCTTGAAAGCAGGCACGCGGCTCGCGGGGATCTTGATCTCCTTCTTGGTCTGCGGGTTCAGGCCCTTGCGCGCAGCGCGCGACCGAACCTCGAAGGTACCGAAGCCAACGAGCGACACCTTGTCTCCACCGGTAAGAGCTTCCTCAACCGCTTCAACGAAGGCGGTGACCGCCTTGTCCGCGTCCTTCTTGCTCATCCCGGCGCGTTCGGCGACCTTCGCAACCAGCTCGGTCTTGTTCGTAGGTACCCCTCCCTGTGCCGATTGTCGACGCCTAAGATTCGTCAATTGGCCACCCATTCCTGCTTTCCTCGCCCGTAACCTGCGCAGATTGTGCTATTTTCCACGCCTGCGAGACCTTTTCCGACCCCGCGGCGGACAGGCGCTGGCCAAGCAGTCCCTCGGCGCGCCTGCAGCGCGCCTTCAGCGCAGAGAGCGAGCGGCGCGCCTCGAGTTCAAGATCCTCCCCGGCGGCCACGCGCCCCTCGAAAAGTGCGGTGTAGCCGCTCTCTCCAAATTCCCGAATGCCACAGCGCATGAGCTTGCGCATGGCCTTCTCAAGCGCTGCAAGAGAGGATAATGAGGCGGGTATGCCGTCAAGTTCGCTTTGCCGACGCGTCCCCTCCTCCGCCTTGAGCTGCTCCCAGCGCGGCAGGAAGTCCTGTGCGCTTGCGTAGTGCTCGTCGCCGAACACGTGCGGGTGGCGGCGCACGAGTTTGCGCCACAGGCCGTCCGTGATGTCCGCGAGGGTAAAGGTCCCCTCTTCGCGACCGAGCTCGCCATGGAACAGCACTTGCAGCAGCAAGTCTCCCAGTTCTTCCACAATCCCATGCAGATCGGCGTCGGAAAGCGCGTCATATGCCTCCGCGGCTTCCTCCAGCAGATAGGGCAGCAGGCTCAGGTGCGTCTGTTCGCGATCCCAGGGACAGCCGTCCGGCGCGCGCAGAATCGCCATCACCGCCGCCGCGGCGGCAAAAGGCAGCGCCGTGTCGCCGCCGAATGGCGGCACATAGAGCACGTCCCCAGGTGCGCGCAGTCCCGCGATCTCCGCGAGCGGCCCCTCCCGCCGTCTTCCGTCGCCGATCAGCACGCCCCTGCTCAGCGTCAGCAGGGCGTCGGGGAGGCCTGGATCGCCATCACCGTATACGAGTACGCCCTGGCCGGCCGGCCAGGCGTCCCGGCGGCTCGCGTGCCGGCTCACGCTCGCCTGGGGCAGCCCGAGTTCCAGGACCAGCGGCCGTCCGAACCGCACCTCGGCGCCCTGACCGAGTCCGGTGTGGAGCCAGGGGTCGTCCACCTCCGGCCCGCCGGGGAGCAGCATGAGATCGTCGGCGCCGAAGCGTTCGGGAAGCTCGGTTCTCGCCCTGATCCCCCTCGCCGCGAGGACGGTCCGTGCGATCCCTTCCGGCGCGAACAGCAGACCGGACGTCAAGGGCGGCAGATCCTGCCCGAAGCCGATGCCGAAGATCCGCACGTGCGCAATCATCTCCTGCCCTGCAGCATGCTCCGCAGCCGCTGCACCATGCTGCGAAGGGCTTCCCGCTCACCCGGGCCGAACCCTCCCAGCGCACCCAGCAGGATGAGATACGTGGCGCCGCCGGCCCCGATCGCGATCAGGGTGCCGAACCCTGTTGCGGGAGCGAGCAGCCGCAGGACCGCAGCCATCCCCAGCACCGCCGCGATGGGTGGCAGGGCCCACGTGCCCAGCATCGGCTGCCGCATGATGCGGCTCGCTGCCGCCACATTCAGGCCGGCCCAGACAAAGTAGGCCGAACTCGTCGCCAGCGCCGCGCCGGTGATGCCGACCTGACGCACCAGCACGACGCTCAGCACGAGCTTCGCGAGCGTGGCGATGCCGAGGTTCGCGAGCGGCCGCCAGGTGTGCCCCTGTCCCTGCAGAGCAGCTGCCGCCACCTGTCCGAAGCCGAAGAGCAGCGCGCTTGGCGCCAGCGCCGTCAGGGTCGGGCCGGCCGCGGGGCTGCCGAAGAAGAGTCCGACGATCGGCCCGCTCAGCATGAAGAGGCCCACGGCGGCTGGAAGCAGCCACCGGAACGCGGCCGCCAGGGCGTCGCGCGTCAGTGCCCTGGCCGCCGCCCCGTCGCCCCTGGCCGTCGCCGCGGACACGGCCGGCACCAGCGCCACCGCGATGGCGCCGCTGAGGATGGCCGGCAACGCCACGAGCGGCATGGCGTAGCCGCTGAGGACCCCGTAGGCCCCGGTGCGCGTATGCGCACCGTACCCGCGCGACTGCAGGGCCGAGGGCACGACGACGAGATCGACGAGCTGCATCACGGGCACACCGAGACCTGTCACCGTGATCGGCAGGGCGAGACCGAGCAGTTCCGTGAGAATGCGCCTTGTCGGCATGCCGCGGCGTCCCGCCCGCGGCGGCGGCCGAAGGCGCCGCAGGACCACCAGCACGGCCAGGCCCGCGAGGGCGCCGAGGCCCGCGGCGCCGGCCGCACCCGCGGCCGCCCACGCGATGCCCAGGGGACGCAGCACGTAGGCGAGGACGACGATGCCGACGACGCGGACGAGCTGCTCGAGCACCTGCGAGATCGCTGTCGGCGCCATCTGCTGATAGCCCTGGAAGTAGCCTCTCAGGGCCGACATCGCCGCGACCAGCAGCACAGCGGGCGCCACGGCGGCGATCGCGAGCGCCGCGCGAGGGTCTCGCGCGACGTTTCGCGCCAGCCAGGGTGCCGCGAGAAACAGGCCCGTGGCACCCAGGATGCCGAGCACGAGCAGCACGGTCGTGGCGACGCGCAGGATGCGTTCGGCTTCGCGATGCGCGCCCCGCGCGACGCTCTGGGCGACGAGACGCGAAACGGCCACCGGCAGGCCGCCGGTGGCGATGGCCAGGGTCAGGGCGTACGCGGGGTAGGCCATGTGGTAGAGGCCGACACCCTCCGGGCCCAGGAGACGTGGCAGGAGCAGCCGGTAGAGGCCCAGGAGGCGGCTGAGGATGCCCCCGAGCAGCAAGAGCCCGGTACCCTGCCAGAACGCCAAGGGCCGACACCCCCATACAGTTCATGCGGGCGCCGCCGGCATATGCAGAAGGGCCGCCGCTCACGAAGAGCGGCGGCCCACCGGTCTTTCGATCTAGAGCCCGTACAAGGCGTGCGCCGCATGCTGCAGCACCGTCGTCACGAGGGATGGCAGCAGGCCGAGCACCAGCGTGCCGACCAGCATCGCGCCCACGGCGAACTGCTGGGCCCAATGCGCCTTCTCGGCCACGGGGGCCTCCGCCTCGGCGCGCTGGAACATGTACGCGATCGGCCTCAGGTAGTAGTAGAGGCTGATCATCGTTCCCACGAGGATCGCGATCGCGAGTAGCAGACCGCCCGACGCGACCGCGGCGCGCAGGATGTAGAACTTGCCCGGGAAGCCCACGAGCGGCGGAATCGAGGCGAGCGAGAGCAGGAAGAACGTCATGGCGCTCGCGAGCCACGGCCGGCGGTAGAAGAGACCGCGGTAGGCGGGAAGCTCCGCGCCTTCCTCGTTCTCGCCCGAGAGCGCCGCTACGACGGCGAATGCACCGAGGTTCATGAAGGCGTAGGCCACGATGTAGAACATGCCCGAGCCAATGCCGGTCTGGCTGTTCGCGACGATGGCGACGACGAGGTAGCCGGCCTGGGCGATGCCGGAGTAGGCCAACATGCGCTTCATGTTGGTTTGGCGCAGCGCCGCCAGGTTGCCGTAGAGGAGGGTCAGCACCGCGATGAAGCTGAGGACCGGCTGCCAGTGCACCAGCGCCGCGGGCAGAGCCACGGTGAGCAGGCGCGCCAGCACGCCGAACGCGGCGGCCTTCGTGCCGACCGACATGAAGGCGGTGACCGGCGTCGGTGCGCCTTCATAGACGTCTGGCACCCAGTTCTGGAACGGCACCAGGGCGAGCTTGAACGCGAGTCCGGCCATCACGAGGCCGGTGCCGAGCTCAAGGTACAGCGGCTGGGTGCCGACGTTCTGCAGGAGCGCCGTCTGGATGCCCTGCAGCGTGACCGACCCTGTCGCGCCATAGAGGAACGCCAGGCCGTAGAGGAAGATGCCGGAGGAGAAGGCCCCGATCAGGAGGTACTTCATCGCGGCCTCGCCGGACTTCTCGCGGTGGCGGCGGAAGCCCGAGAGGATGTAGAGCGGCAACGACAGCACCTCGAGGCCGAGGAAGATGGACAGGAGTTCGACGGCGGACGTCATCACCATCATGCCGATCGCCGCCCAGAGCACCAGCGCGACGTAGTCCGATCCCGGCTCCACCTCGCGCAGGCCCAAGAGAAGTCCGGCGAAGGCGGAGATCAAGATGGCGGCATCCATGGCGATGGAGAAGTGGTCGGCGACGATGGCGCCGCCGAACGACGCCTGCACCGGGCCCTGCCAGAGGATCGGCAGGGTGCCGAGCGCCAGGAGGACGCCGATCGCCCCGAGGTAGTTGAGCGCGGGACTATGCCGCTCACGCATGAAGAGCGCGATCAGCAGTACGAGCACGGACGTGACGAGGAGCACGATTTCCGGCAGGATGCCCAGCGGGTTGATGACAGGGAAGTTCACTTGACCTGCACCTCCGACGTCACGGCGGACGGCCCCTGTGCCGTCGCCCGGACCGATTGCGAGACATGCGTGAGGGCAGGTCCGATGGTCTTGGTGATGGCCTTCGGGTACAGGCCGAAGAACACCATCGCCAGGATCAGCGGCGCGATCAGGGCGATCTGCCCGCCCCTGATCTCAGGCCGGTCGCCAGTGGCCCCTTCCGGCGCCCTGGGCGTGCCGTGCGCGACCTTCTGGAACAGGCGGATGAAGTAGGCGGCCGAGAGGATCACCGCGATGACCGCGATCCACGCCCAGACGGCGTGCGTCATGTAGATGCCGGTCAGCAGCGTGAGCTCCCCGGCGAAGCCTTGCAGACCGGGCAGACCCAGCCCCGTCAGCACGGCGATCAGGAATAGGCCGGCAAGGATCGGCCCTCGCGCCTCGAGTCCGCCGAGAGCTTCGAGGTCCCGCGTGCCGAGCCGCTCCTCGACGAGACCGAAGAGCAGGAAGAGACCGGCGGCGTAGATGCCGTGGTTGAACATCTGGAGTACGGCGCCCTGCAGGCCAGTGTAACTGAGGGCGGCGATGCCCAGCAGGACGAGTCCGAGGTGCGAGAGCGAGGAGTACCCGATGACGAGCTTGCCATCACGCTGCGCCAGGGCGACGAACGCTCCGTAGAGGATGCTGATCAGGGCGAATACCCCGAGCACCGGTGCGAAGCGCTGCGCGGCGGTGGGCAGGATCGGCATCGCGATGCGCAGGAAGGCGTAGAGGGCCGTCTTCGACAGCACCGACGACAGCATCGTCGTCACCGGCGCGGGAGCCTCGGCGTAGGCCTCAGGCATCCAGCTGTGGAACGGGAAGGCCGGGATCTTCACCATGAACGCGAAGGCGAACGCGGCGAAGAGCCACATCTGCGTCGAGACCGGCAGGCTCAGGTGACTGAGCGCCGTGATGGAGAAGCTCCAGTGCCCCAGCTGCAGGAACGCCTCGTAACCGAGCACCACGACCGCGGCCAGCATCAGCAGGCTGGGCACGAGGGAGTAGATCAGGAACTTGATGGCCGCCCGCTGCCGCCTGGGTCCGCCATAGCTGGCGATCAGGATGTAGGCGGGGATGATCATGGCCTCCCAGAAGACGTAGAACACGAAGAGGTCCGCCGCGAGGAAGACGCCGATGGCGGTCGCCTCGAGCAGCAGGAAGAGGACGTAGTACGTGCGGTCCCGCACCGGCGTCCAGGCGATGGCCACCGCCGAGACCACCGTCGTAAGGATCAGCAGCACCAGCGAGAGTCCGTCGAGTCCAAGCGACCAGTTCACGCCCCAGGCCCCGATCCACGGCACACTGATCAATGTGCCGTAGCCGCTGCCGTGGCCGTAGGCCGCCGGGATCACGTAGAGCGTCACGAGGAACGTCAGGACGGCCACTCCGAACGCCGTCCAGCGTGCGGCCTTGGCGGGCATCAGGAGCAGAAGGAGAGCGCCCAGGACCGGCAGGAAAAACAAGACTTCCAGCATTCCCAGCACCTCCTACTGCACCAGAGTGAGGTAGGCCACGATGGCCACACCGCCGATCAGCACCGCAAGGCCATAGCGCCGCAGGAACCCGTCCTGGAGCGGCGCCAGCGCCTCGCCCCAGGCCTTGACCAGGGCCGCGATGCCCATCACGATGCCGTCCACCACGATCCGGTCGAACAGGTCGAGCGCGATGCCGAGGTGGTCGGTCGTCCAGACGAGGGCCGCATGGCCGATCTCGTCGATGTAGTACTTGTTGTAGAGCACCTTGTGCACGCCTCGAACGCCCTCGGGCAACTCCGTGCGCACCTCGCCGCGGCCGAAGTACAGCCACGCGACGTAGATGCCCACCAGGACGAGAACCGCCGTGAGCGCCATGGCGCCCCAGTTCGGCGCCGCCGATGCGGCCGCGATCGTGCCGCCGGGGTAGCGGGCGAACACGGGCGCGAGCCAGTTGTCGAAGACGCTCCAGGCGCCCGGCACGTTGAGATACCCGCCGAACAGCGCACCGACCGCGAGGACGATCAAGGGGATCGTCATCACCTTCGGCGACTCGTGCGGGTGGCCGTCGCCACGATACTTGCCGTGGAAGGTGAGGAAGATCAGGCGGAAGATGTAGAGCGCCGTGAAGAACGCCGTGACGACGCCGACGAGCCAGAGCCAGAAGTGGCCAGAGGCCAGGGCCTGGCCGAGGATCTCATCCTTCGAGAAGAAGCCGGCGAAGAGCGGCACGCCCGCGTTCGATGCGGCACCGATCAGCATCGTCCAGTAGGTGATCGGCAGCAGTTTCTTGAGTCCGCCCATCTTGCGCATGTCCTGCTCGCCGCTCACCGCGTGGATCACGGAGCCGGCGGCGAGGAAGAGGAGCGCCTTGAAGAAGGCGTGCATCGTCAG
>JAJZIE010000326.1 GCA_021810725.1 Bacillota bacterium
GCGGAGATCCTCTCGGCTGCGATCGTGCAGAACCACGAGGGCCGTCTGATGGGCACCCAGACGTTCGGCAAGGGCATCGCGCAGCAGGTGATGCCGATGCAGCAGGGCGGTTACCTCAAGATCACCATCGCGCAGTGGATGACGCCGAACGGCAGCAACATCGAGCACAAGGGCATCACCCCCACCTACATCGTGACGGGCACGCAGGCGCCGCTCGTCGCCGCGCAGGCCTCTCTCGGCGGCACGCCGAGCATGAAGGCGACCTTGAAGGTCGGGTCGCTCTGGCTGACGGCGGACGGGCAGCAGGACGCGCTCGGTCACGCCCCCGCCATGAAGGGCGGCCAGCTCTACCTCTCCACGACGGCGGTCGAGCAGGCGACGGGCGCCCTCGTCAACTACCAGGCGAGCGCCAAGACGTTCGAGGTCGTGCTGGGCAAGGACACCCTCACGCTGGCGGTCGGGCGCGGCCAGGGCAGCCTCGACGGGCGCAGCGTCAAGCTGGCCCCCGCCGAGGTGATCTCGGGCCAGCCGATGATCCCGGTGCAGGATCTGGTGCAGGCCTTCCGGGTCCAGAGCCAGAGCCTCGGCGGCGGCAGCTACCGCCTGACCACCACCTACTGACGCAGCGAAATCACAGGCGGCCGGCCGCGGGTCCTACCCGCGCCGGCCGCCTGCCTGCTTGCTCTACTGGCTGAGGGCCACCTGGTCGGCGGCCACGCTGCCGTCCGTCTCCACCCTGCCCTGGACCACCGCCGAGAGGCCCACGGCCGGCAGGCTGGGCGGGCTCGCGCCGAGGCCAGCCACGGTTGTCGACCCGTCGACCTTGATCGTGACAAGGTCACCGGCCCCGAGCGACGGGAGGAGCGGGCTGAGGGCGCTCGCGGCGTCCAGCCGCAGCGTGAAGCCGTTCTGGTCGACGGAAGCGATCGTGCCTGCGAGGTCGAAGGCGTAGGGCCCTGTGACGGTGAGGGTCAAGGGATCCTCTTGCGCCGTCACCTGGGACCAGAGGAGATAGGAAGGCCAAGCCTGCACGGCGACGCTGCGCCCGCCGTACGTGATGGTGGCGCCCTGGCCGATTGGCAGTTCCGTGCCGCTGTCGAGGTAGAGGGTCCCTGGCGAGAGGTCGGCCACCTCTCCCTGCAGGGGCTGGGCGGCCGCGGGCGCGAGATCGAGCAGGAGAGGCGAGCTGCCATCCTTGGCGACGAACGCCGCGACCAGGTCGCCGGCGTGCAAGGCGAAGAGGTCCGCGCCGGAGGAGCCGCGGTAGACCAAGGCGGCCTGCATGAGGTCGAGCGTGCGCCCCGCGACGCCGATCGCCCCCGCACCGCCGCCCAAGGGACTCGCGGCCGCGAGCGCGGGGTCGTCGGGCGGGTAGACGTCCGCGAGGGAACCGGCCACGATGTTCCTGACGCCGGCCGCGCCGTGGTCGTAGGCGATCGCGCGCAGGAGCATGGCGGCCCACTCGGCCCGCGTGACGCGGGCGAGCGGGAGAAAGTCGCCCTCGACATCGCCGAGGACGATGCCGTCGGCCGAGAGGGCGGCGATGTCACCCGCGGCGTAGGCCGGGATCGCGGCCTTGTCCTCGAAAACAAGGGCCCCCGGCTGCGGCGCGATCTTGAAGGCCCGCGCGATCAGCGCCGCGGCCGCCGCACGATTGAGCGGCTGCGTCGGTTCAAGGTAGCCGGCTGTGGTGCCGCGCAGGATGCCCGCCTGGACCGCTCTTGCCACGTCCGGACGCAAGGTCGGGCTCAAATCCCGACTGTCGCGCATCGGTGGAAGGGTCGCGGCGGGGAGCGCCAGGGCCCGCGCCAGGGTGGCGGCGGCCTGCTGGCGGCTCACCGGGGACCCCGGCTCGAAGAGCCCGGACGATTCTCCATGCAGCACACCGGCGGAGGCAAGCATCGTGACATCGGGAAACGCCCAGCTGTCCGTGGGTACGTCGCGAAAGTGAAGGAGCGCGGCCAGGGCGAGGGATAGCATGGATTTTCCTCCAGTGCAAAGTAGTCGACACCAGGATTAGACAAACTTTGCGCTGGATCCTTGTCCACGCGAGGGGACGCTGAAGGCGGGCCGCCCATGGCAGCCCGCCTTCAGCGAACGGGATTCAGGAGACGGCGCGAACGCGCTCCACACCGGAAACCTGCCGGCGCAGGGCCAGCTCGAGCTTCTGCTTCACCGTCAAGGCGGACATGGGGCAGCCGATGCAGTGCCCCTTCAGCCGCACGAACACGTCGCTCCCCTGGACGTCGACGAGCTCGACCTCGCCACCGTCCTGACGGAGCTCCGGTCGCAGCTCCTCGATGACGCGCGTGACTTCCTCGAGCATGCGATCACACCTCCATGGTCCGATTCTAGCATCGGAGAAGGCTCAGGGCGTCGCCTCGCCCGACGCCTCGACCTGGCCCTGCTGCGAGCGCCACTGTCGCATCACCCTCAGATACATGTACCCGGCGATGAGAAAGATCACCGGCGTGAACCACTGTTCGAGGGTCATGAAGCCGATGCCGAGGTAGTGGTTGATGTAGACGATGCCGTAGAGCGGGTTCTGCCGCACCGACTCCTCGATCAGGCCGCGAAAGAGCTGGTACCAGAGGTTGAACGTCCAGAACTGGTAGCCGTTCGGCAGCTTGCCGTACTTGCGCTGGATGTAGAAGTAGCGCAGCAGCAGCACAAGGCCGATCGCCGAGCCGATCAGCTGTGCCGGCCAGCGGAAGCCCATGCCGGTGAAGCGTCCCAGCACCTCGTGGTTGAAGATGTTGCCGATGCGCACCAGGATGTAGCCGATCGACAGGCCCGG
>JAJZIE010000327.1 GCA_021810725.1 Bacillota bacterium
GAACTCGACCGTCTGATTGAATGTCAACGTCTCAACCGGTATGGCGTCGTTCAGGACCTCGCCATCGAGCCGAGTTGTCCGAACTTGAACAAGCTGCGAGTTGCGGAGCAGTTCCAGAGCATCCGGTCGCAGGTCGCTAGGCGCGTCGCTCAACTGGCGCGGACCTTTTTCCAGTCCCTCGGCAACCGCGAAGCTCGCGGGGCGCGTTCGCTGCCAACGAAACTCGCCGGCCGCTCTTCCGCACGCGTCGCCGTGATGCGATGCCAGGTGTAGGAGCCATCACGAACCTGCCGAATATGAACATCGATCTCGCCGAACTGGTCGTGCGTCGGGTAAAGCAGGCCATCGCCCATGTCGAGGTTGTGCTCGAGCCACGCGCAGACGGAACCCCATTCCCAGACCTTCTGTCCTCCTGGCGTCCCAACTGCGCGCGGGAAGCGCCCCTGCCGACGCCGACCGAGTACCCAGTTCCGCACCGCCTCACGGGAAACGCCGGCCCGATCTGCGATGTCGGTCGTATTCACCAGGTCGCGCTCCGCCATGATGGGCCAGGCGTGTGGGGCGATGTACTTGACGTCCGCGATAAGCGACGCGGCAGCCTGCACAGCATTGAGCCCCGCGATGGACGCGGTCAGCCGCAGCAAGTCATCGTCAGCCGGTTCGACTGCGACGACTCCGGCCTCCCCCAGCGCCTCATCAAGCGAGTCGTCCTGAGGGAGACCCTCAAAGAGAATTTCGATGATGTACTCGGGCACGGGTTCCCATCGGTGCGTCGGTGCGTCGGTGCGTCGTTGGCACCTGCCAACACTCTACCCACAGCGCGGGTGTTCGATGCAAGCGGCTACGTCCAAGGTTCCCTGAGCAGCCTCCGGGCCTCCGCGACGCGCCGCGCCTGGTTCTCGTCAAGGAGATGCCTGGCGACGGCATCGAGTGCAGTGGTGGCGAGGGTCACGAGCTCGCGTACACCCTCGGCCGGCGGGTACCTATCACCGAGACCGAATCCCTCCAGCCCGCGGCGCGTCCGCTCTGACTCTTCGTGACGGCGCTGGTCCAGACTTGCCGCCCTATCAAGGGCCTCGTCAGAGCCCTCCTCGAGCGCCACGCCCAACTCAGCTTCTCCCTGCTGGGCGAAGGCTTCGCTCCGCTGGTAGGCGCAAGCGATCTCTGTCAGCCGTTCCGCGTCGTCAAGCTGAGATGCCAAATCGCCTTCCAAGTCCCCGGAGGGCCCTTGCTCGTGGCGGATGCATCGCCGGACGGTAGCGTCGATTTTCCGGGCGATCGCCGTTCCGCCCGAGTCGCCCTTCGGCGTCTTGAAGACCTTCAGCCTGTGGACCACGCCATCGTCATGTCCTCCGCACCGAAGCTCGCCAAAGGAGTGGTCGAACGGATGGAGCGAGAACCGTGCTGCCTTGGCCCTTTCCATGGCGCGACGGGCATCAGCCCGGGTGTGGTCCGGCCACGGATCGTCAGGACCGAGCCAGGGCACCCGAACCCACCGGAGGAGCAGCTAGCGACACGGCAGGAGCATACGACGCGGCGTTGTTGCGCCGTGTGCCCCCTCTTGACGTTGCGGAGCGCCGGCGCTCGAGGGACTTGCGGGAATGTGGAACGGAGCTCGGCCGCTTCGCGTCACGTGATGTTGATTCGCGTCTGTGCCAAGTTGCGCGGAGTGCCCATCTAGCGAAAGCAGGGCAATGTCTGCTGAGCTGCACCCCTTGGAACGCAGCGGGCCCCTGACCCGAACCACTGCTCGCGGGACAGTGGCGCTGCGGCCTCCAGGTGCCGAGAGCCAGTCTTTGCTCACCTCGGGTGCTCGGCCGACGCGCTCCATTTGACCAGCGCGGCGACGCTGATATCGCCAGGTGTCTCGTACGCGGGCAGCGGCTGCCCATTCCGGTGGGCAGCAAGACTGCGGCTCATCGCTAGACCATGGGACCGCCAAGCAAGCTTCACCTCTGGCTGCATCCCCTTGTAGGGAGCTTGATGTCGCAAGGCATCGAAGACTGCACCACCTAGCTCCATATGCCGAGTAAGGCGATGCCGGAGACCCTCGTCTTGGAGGTCGGGGGACTCTCTCGACAGGGTGGAGGCGAACTGATTATGGGCCAAGCGCAGCGCCTCAAGCGTCTTCGGATGTGAGTTGGTGTCGAGGATCGCAAAGTCCAGGCTGTCCATCGCCTCAAGAACTCGCCGAGCAGCGTCGTGCGACCGACCCTCCATCGTGATGGCACGATCACGCTGGTGCTCGATTCGCAGGGCGAGGAGAGTGAATCCCCCTGTGATGAGGCCGCCAGCGGCCGCGGAGCCGATGGCTATCAGCGCAGTCGCAACTTCAGATGGATTGCCGCTCATTCTCCTCCCCGCGCTGACCGTCCAAAGCGTATGTCCGCCGATGCCCGATGAAGGCCACCCCGAGCTCTGACCTACGTCGAGCAGCCGCAAGGTGCACGGTCTTGCTGGTGCGCTCGACAGGACACAGCGAGCACACCATCGCCGTCACCGAGGACGGGCCGGTCGTGCCTACGGCGCTTCCTGGCTTGACCCTGAGCGGCCACATCTTGCAGCGTGTCGCAGCTGCAAATTGGTGCCTGCTAACGCACAATCTTGCTCGTTCCTGGCCTTCAGGAGGCGCCGTGGACGACACGCCCGAGATGTTCGGCCGCCTTGCGGCGCGCGGAGGGCCGCGCCTTTGAATAGTGCTTGGCGAGCACCTCGGGTCCGTGCCCCTGACGCTGCGCGACGACGCTCAGGTTGAACCCGGCGTCGAGCAGCTCGCTGGAGGTGAACGACAG
>JAJZIE010000328.1 GCA_021810725.1 Bacillota bacterium
CCGAGATGCCCGAAGACGGCGTGCGTTGCACGACCCTGATCCTCGAGTCGAACGAGGAGGTCGGCGAGGGCTACGAGCCGAACCGGGCCCGCGTCTTCTTCCGTGGACCCGCCGCTGTCGAGGCCGCCAAGGTCGAGCGCGGCGAGACGGTTGCCGTCGAGGGCGGCCTGACGGGTCAGATCCACACCGACAAGAGCGGCATGGAGCGGGCCTTCCCGACGATCACCGGTCGCAAGATCGAGGCCGTCGCCGCAGACGAGCCGCAGGGCTTCGCTTTCCAGGCGCGCGGCATCGTCGCCCGAGAGCCCTCCTACTCGGAGAGCCAGAAGGGCACCGCGATGTCGAAGGTGATCCTGGAGCGCCAGTACAACGGCTTCCTCGGCCCCCAGGCCAGCGACATCGAGATCACCGCCTTCCGCACGAGCGCGATGACGCTGCGTGAGGCGCAGTCCGGCCAGGAGGTCTACGTCGAAGGCGCGGTGCGCAGCCGCACCTACGAGGCCAACGGCCAGACCCGGTGGACCACCGACCTCATGACGCGCGACGCGATCGTTCTCGACACGCAGCAGGCCAAGGTCGGCAAGCAGGTCGAGGCTCCGAGCGCCGCAGCGGCGATCTAAGGGGGAACGGCGATGAAGTGCATGAAGTGCGGGCAGTCCATCAACGGCACCATCGCCGACTCCCTGAGCCATGTCTGCGTCCCTCGGCTCAAGGTCGAAGACGACCTGGAGCGGCGTAACCCGTCGCTCCAGGCGGCGCGACCGACGAGGCGACAGGACAACCTCAGCCGGCTGCTCGAACGCTCGGCCGGGGCCGAGGAGATCGGGCCGGACGAGGCCGACGAGGCGTACAAGCCGGACGACCTGGACCGCGAGATCATGCTCGCGAACCAGCGAGACTTCGGCGAGGGAACGGAGCAGGAAGACAGGTATCGTCGTCGCAGTCTGGCGGATGAGATGCAACACGAACGCGACCTGCGAGACGTCGAGGCCGAGGTCCCGACTGACACCTACGAACGGGCCGAGTTCCTGGCACGCGAGATGCGCTTCCCGAGCGAGCAGCTCGCCCGCATGAGGGACAAGCCCCTCGATCACGGCCTCGTGAGCTTCCAGCTCATGCCCGCCGAGATGGACGAGTACCTGCGCACGGGGAAGATGCCGGGCGTGCCGGAAGAGCGCAGGCACTACGCCGACAAGGGGCGCGAGCTGGTCGCTCAGGCCCCGCAGAAGACACGGACGGCAGAAGGGCCGTCCCTCTAGCAACCGGTTCGCTCCCCTCCTCACCCCCGACAGGGCACAGGCTCTGTCGGGGGTTTTTGTTTGGAGAGTGTGCGGGGGAGTGCCGCAGCCCTGGCGCCCGTGTCAAGGAGGTCTCGCCTCGGAGCCGCAGCCGCTCGCTGCGCTTGCGGGCGGCTCCGGGCTGCGCTCCTCCTGTGACACCTGCGCCCGGCTGTGGCCTGGAGAGAGCAAGTTCCTGACGAGGAGTGGTCTCCGTGAAGGCCCAGGAGAAGGTCCGCCTCGCCCGTCACGGTCTGCGTCTCGACACGCCCGCGCCGCGCGTCCAGGAGGTGCGCAAGTACCCGACCCGCGCCCAGATGCACCAGGAGATCCGGCGTGTGCCGAAAGGGCTGCCGGCGGCGGCCTACTCGGACGAGGAGTGGGTCTGATGGACCACACCTCGAACGGTCTCGGAGGGAGGATGACACCCATGTACCGCGTCAGGCCGGGCAGGTTCTACTGCCTCACCGACAACGGAAACATCGTGGTGTTTCGGTCTCCTGCGCTGCGGCAGCACTACATCAACGAGATCGTTCGTGTCGGCACTTTCCGTGGTCCCGAGCACGCCCGCAGCCTGTCCCCCGAGCTCGCCGCGATGCGCGGCGCCGTGCAGGTGCCTGAAGCGGAGCGGGCCGCCGCCTACGACCGGATCGTCCGCGAGACCCACCGTATGGCCGATCTCCTGACGCGGAGCGACCTGCGGATCGCCCGGAGGCTCGCGTAATGGATGCTGGCATTGCTGCGACGGCAGTCATCCTCGTGCTCGCGGTCGCACCGCGAGTTGCGCTGAGACCCCGTGCAACCCAGAGCAAGCGCCGATTCCACCGTGAGTTCGTGGCCCCACTCCGGGAATTCGCGCGAGACAGGCGCGCTGAGTGACACTGCGCGGTTGGACCGCTGCAAGGGCGAACGCCCAATGCGATGCGAGGTTCTCGAGGTTCAAGGTGGTCTCGAAGGACTGAGCCTAGACGACAAGCCCCCGGTCAAGCGCCGGGGGCTTCGCCTTTGATCGGAGGTGGGCGCCATGAACCGCATCCGCATTCAGGTCGGGCTGGACAAGCCTGTGAACCTGACCTGCGCCAGCCGCACGGAAGCCATCCAGCGCGCTGAGCGTCTCGTCGAGCTGTTCCGTCTGGCCGGCAACGACCGCCCCCTTCTTCCCGTGCGCGGCTCCGCGCGCAGTGGCCGCTGGACGGTCGAGGGGCTGCACGATCCGATCACGGTCACGGTCGAGAAGGCGCAACGCCATGCGTAGCGGCTTGCGGAACGCCCGCCTACCGGGGGGCCTCACGGGAGAGATCGAGGACGGACGCATAGTGCGCCTGTGGGCCCGTGCCGGAAAGCACCGGATCGAGCGGGTGGACGGCGCGACGATCTTCTCGCTCGGGCTCTCCCGTAAGGACGTCGATAAGCAGCTCGCGGCCGTGTTCAAGCGGATCTGCAGCCAGTGCGGCCGGCGCACGGACTTCGAATGGGAGCTGACGCCGGCCCCGCGTGACCGAATGCTTTGCCT
>JAJZIE010000329.1 GCA_021810725.1 Bacillota bacterium
ACCTGGCTCAGCAGCACCGGAAACGACATGCCGATCATCGTCAGGAGCGGTAGCAGCGCCTCGCGCAGCACATGTCGGCGCAAGACCAGCCGCTCCGGCAGGCCTTTGGCTCTGGCCGTGCGCACGTAGTCGGAGGCGAGAGCGTCTTCCATGGCCGCCCTCAGATGCATCGACCAGGCAGACACGCTCGTGAGGGCCAAGGTCAGCACAGGCAGGACCATGGCAAGAGACCAGCCGAGCGGTCCCTGCCCGCCTGGTGCCAGGCCCGGAGGCGCGAGCGGCAGCCACTCGAGCTGGGCGGCAAAGATCAGGAACAGCACGAGGCCCAGCCAGAACGACGGCAACGCGTAGAAAACGAGCGATCCGACCGACGTGAGGTGATCGATCCAGGTTCCCGGGTGCGCGGCCTGGGCCAGTGCCACCAGGACGGCGAGGACGAGCCCGATGCCCCCACCGAGCGCAAAGTACAGGATGGTGGGCGGCAAGGCGGCGAACGCGCTCGAGAGTCCGCCAAGGAACAGCTGCCGGAGCCAGTCGACGTATTGCACGGGCCATGACCGCAGCACGCCGAGCGCCTGGTCCAAGGCGCGGACCTTGGCAGGCGTGGCGAAGCGGCCCAGCATGATCCAGCCCGGATCGCCTCCGTACAGCTTCATCACAAGGAACAGGACGAGGCTGACAACGACGAGTGTGACGAGTGCCTGCACGATGCGCCGGATGACGTAGCGGATCATGGCTGGCGCCCCCCGGCACGGCGGGGACGCAGGGCGTGGCGCAACCCCTCGCAGAGCAAGAAGACGGAGATGATCAGGAGCGCGAACGCGATACCGGGCGGCAGCACGAGCCACCAGTAGAAGTCGTACATGTACTGCTGGCTTGTCGCGATCATCGTCGCCCAGTTGTTCGCCGCGCCAAGTCCCGCGCCGAGCATGGTCGCGAGCGCGATGAACAGGACCGCGTTGCCGAACTGCGTGGCGAAGCACGCAATGATCGTGTCGGTCGCGTTCGGCACCACGTGCCTGCGGATGATCTCCGTCTCCCGTGCGCCGGCCGCCCTTGCGGCGTCGACATACGGCATCTCCCGCAGCACCAGCGACTTCGTCCAGACGAGGCGCGCGGTGGACGGCCAGTTGACGAGGACAACCGCGGCCATCAGCGTCACGATGCTGACGCCGAAGAATCCCTCGATGATCAGGATCGGTACGAGCGGAGGTATGCTGAGGATCGCATCCGCGATGCGCAGGATGATGGCCTCCCACCGCGGAGCGAACGCGGCCGTGAGCCCTGCCGCCAGGCCCAGGGCCGTCGCCGCGATGGCGGTGGCGAAGCCGCTAAGGATCGGCAGTTTGCCGCCGCGCATCAAGGCATAAAGGTAATCGCGACCCAGCCCGTCGGTGCCGAGGGGATGACCGGCGCTGGGCGGCTGGAGGATCGCGGCCACGTCGATGCCAACGCCGCGATGCCAGACCGCGGGGCCCGCGAACGCGAACAGGAGCAAGCAAAGGAGCAAGCCCGCACCCACCCAAAGGAGGGGTTGACGGGAAAGGCGCAGCCAGGTTCCACCGTCCGTTGTCGCGCCCGGCCAGACGTCCGTGCCGGACGACGTCCTTGCAAGCACCCTTATCGTGACCTCCGTTCCCGGGCTCGGCTTCCGACGGCGCGTCGCAGCATCTGGGCTCTGTTCCATGATGCGCCACAGGCCAGAGGAACTCCTGCCGTGCCTCGGTCCCGGCTCAGTGCGGCAAGGGCAAGGGAGCGCCGCATCGACGGGAATACGGCGCCAGTTGTGGAAGTTGGCTCGTACCAAGAGACACCAGGAAGGCATGGATGCCGTGATCGACCGGGAACGCTCGCGGGCGACGGAACCTGGCGCACTGTTCATCGCCGCGATCCTGCTCGCCACTGTGTTGAATCCCCTCAACTCGTCTACGATCTCGGTCGCGCTGCCGGTCCTGCTCGGACAGTTTCACGCAGGGACGCAAGACCTCGTATGGCTCATCTCCGCCTATTACTTCGGCAGCGCTCTGGCACAACCCGTGTTCGGCAAGCTGGGTGACCAGTTCGGCTATCGCCCCTTCGCCTATCTCGGCCTCGCCCTGCTGGCGATGCCGACGCTTCTGGCGCCGTTCTCCCCTTCGTTCGCTTGGCTCGTCGCCTGGCGCGTCGCGCAGGCGATCGGGACGTCCATGCTCTACCCCAGCGCCATCGGGCTGGTGCGCCAGCACCGCGACCACGATCTGGGCAGGATTCTCGGCTGGATCGGCATGGCCGTCGGCGTCGCCTTGGCCGTCGGCCCGTCCCTTGCCGGAGCCATCCTGGCGCTCGTTGGCTGGCGGGGGATCTTCTGGCTCAACGCTCCGCTCATCGCCCTGATCGCCATCCTGCTGCACCGCGGTCTGCGCGGTCACCCCGAGCGCACCGACGCGATGAGGCCCGCGGCGGCGATCGACGCGGCCGGCGTCGGCCTCCTCGCGACATCGCTCGGTCTCCTGCTGGCGGCGTCCGCGCTGCCCCACGACCCCGTGGCGCCGTGGCTCTTCCTTGGTGGGATGGCGGTCGTGCCGTGGCTTTGGACGGTGGAAAAGCGCGCCAAGGCACCGGCCTTCGACGTGTCGCTGCTTAGGCGCCGTCCGTTCGCGCTGGCCGGAGTCATCACGGTCCTGGCCAACTTTGTGATGTATGTGGTGCTGTACGGGCTGCCGAGCCTGCTAGAGACGGACCGGGGCATGAGCCCGCTTGCGAGCGGCCTGCTGCTCCTCGGCTTCGCCGGCGTCC
>JAJZIE010000330.1 GCA_021810725.1 Bacillota bacterium
ATGTGCAGGGGCCTCGCGGCCTGGAGCGCGATGTTCGCGGCGTAGTCGCCCATCTTCGGGTCCTTCGGCCGCTCGATGGCGAAGGCGGGGGCGGGGGCTGTCCAGCCGGCCTCGGCCGCAGCCACCCTGTACGCTTCCGCGACCGCCAGCCTGAGCTCCTTAGAGAACGTCGCCATCCCTCCCGCTTTGCGCAATCAGGATCTCCCTGAGGCACTTGGCCGCGAGAAGCGCCGTAATGCCGGCGGGGTCTCGGCTTGGCAAGACCTCGACGATGTCGGCGCCGATCAGCTTCCTGCCGCCGAAGAGGCGCACGGCCTCG
The DNA here is from genome assembly GCA_021810725.1 of Bacillota bacterium. Taxonomy (GTDB): domain Bacteria; phylum Bacillota; class Sulfobacillia; order JAJZYS01; family JAJYTV01; genus JAJZQO01. The sequence goes on from JAJZIE010000330.1 coordinate 320, forward strand.
AGCAGCTCCCGCGAGGTCCAGCCGCCCGGCTCGGGCGTGCCTGTGCCCGGGGCAAAGGCCGGGTCCGCCACGTCGATGTCGATCGTGAGATAGATCGGAAGCTCCCCGATCTGCTCGAGCGCGTCGCGTGCCGCCCCGGGACTCCACTGCTCGCGCAGGAAGCTGGCGCGGCCGAGTTCCTTCTCGCAGCCGGAGCGGATGCCGAACTGGAAGACGCGCCCCGGGCCGACGAGTTCCTGGCCGTGGTAGATCACGGAGGCGTGGCTCAGGCTCTCGCCCACGTACGCGTCGCGCAGGTCCGCGTGGGCGTCGAGCTGCACGATGGCGAATTCGCCCTGGCGATGGAGGGCCCTCAGGGCGCCCAAGGTCACGAGATGCTCGCCGCCGAGCAGGAAGGGGATGCGTCCCTTCGCCGCGATCTCGTAGACGGCCGCCTCGGTGCGGCGGAGCATCGAACCTGGGTTCCCGAACGAAAGCTCGAGATCGCCAAGGTCCTCGAGGTAGCCCTCGGGCACCGAGCGGCCAAAGACCGGCGAGTAGTCCTCGAGACCGTGCGTGGCGCCGCGGATCGCGAGCGGCCCCTCGCGCGAGCCGGGATTGAAGGAGGACGTGCCGTCGAAGGGGACGCCGAGGAGCGAGAAGCGCGGCGATGCGGGCTCGCCCTGCGCCCAGAGCGGGCGTCCCGGATGGATGAACTCCATCACTCCACCAGGGCCTTGGCGAAGGGCGGCAAGGCGAACGCCGCCTTGTGCATCTCGGCGGTGTAGTACCGCGTCGCGAGGCGCTCGGCCCTCGCCTTGTCGACGTCCTGCGGCAGCTCGTGGTCCGCGCCGGCCGTGAAGCTCCAAAAGCCCGACGGATACGTCGGCAGCGGCGCCAGGTAGAGCTGGCAGGCGCTGAAGTTCGCCTTGACGCTCTGCGCCACGCGCCGCACCACGTCGCCGTTCACGAACGGAGATTCGGACTGCGCGCAGACGATGCCGCCCGGGCGCAGGGCCCGCTTGCAGGCCGCGTAGAACTCGGGGCTGTAGAGCCCCACGGCCGGCCCTACGGGGTCCGTCGAGTCGATCAGGATGACGTCGAACGCGCCTTCGTGATCCTGCACGAGCTTGATGCCGTCCTCGTGCAGCACCTCGACGCGCGGGTCCGAGAGGCCCGCGGCGACGCTCGGCAGGTACTCCCTGGCGACGGCCGTCACACGGGGGTCGATCTCGCAAAGCACGGCGCGCTCCACCTCGGGGTGCTTCACCACCTCGCGGATGGTGCCGCCGTCGCCGCCGCCGATCACCAGGACGTCCTTCGGACTCTCGTGGCTCATCAGCGGGAAGTGGGCCAGCATCTCGTGGTAGACGAACTCGTCCTTCTCCGTCACCTGGAACGTGCCATCGAGCATCATGACGCGGCCGAAGGCGTACGTGTCGACCACCAGGATCTCCTGGAAGCGCGAGACCTCGCGGTGCAGGACGGTGTCGGCCCTCAGGCCGAACCGCATGTTGCCAAGCTGCAGCTCCTCGAGCCACAGCTCCATCGGTGGGCGCGACATCTCAGTACCAGAGGGCGGCGGCCGCGAAGGCGCAGCCGATCCGCTGGACGCGATGGGCCGAAGAGCGAATCTTCATCTCTTTAAGCGTGCGGCCGCGCTCGACGAAGGCGGCCTCGAGCATCCGCCGGATCTCCGCTTCGGCGTCCTCGGCCGAGCAGCGCCCGGAGAACTCCATGATCACGCCGCACTGGTCGTCGTCGCCAATCCCTACCCCGATCGCCGCGGCGATCAGCTCGCCGGTCTGCTCGCTCTCGATCGCGCCGTAGGCGGTCGGGAGGAGGCTGCCCTGCGGCATGTCGAGCTTCTCCGTCTCGACGGCGCCAGGCGGAAGGATCGAGGAGACGCGCAGAAGGTTCATGTTTCCGATCCCGGCGGCAAGGAGCGCGTTGTCGAACGCGTTGAGGCGCGTCGGGCCCTCCGCCGCAGCCGCCACGAGGGTGTACTTGGATGGAGTCTCGAGCAAGGGCGGGTGACCCCTTTCGGCAAAAGTCGCGATGCATTATAGCACGGATGGTCCAAGCTTGCGGAATAGCGGATCCTTGGGCCGCCCTCGGGCTTCCTGGCACGCGGATCCATCCCTAGGTTCCGCGCCTCTGGCAAGGGGGTCGCGCGCCATAGGTTTTGCTCGATCGCGGCCATCTCAAGCGGCCGCCGCCCTTGCCGGTGTCCAGACACACTTGGGGCTGCGCTCGCCTATCCTGCCACGTGACCCGGGCAGGAGGCGATGGGGTGGCAGATCCGGAAAGCGAGCCGCTCGAGGAGCTTCGGCTGCCGGCCGGGCGTGCAGCCCTGCGCACCTTCGGCGCGGTCGCCCTGGCCGCTCTCGGAGCCGTTGCGCTTCTTCTTCACTACAGGCTCCTGCCGAACCTCTCGATCGCCATTCCCGCCCTCCTGCTCGGAGGCGTCGCGG
>JAJZIE010000331.1 GCA_021810725.1 Bacillota bacterium
ATCGAGAACACGCGGCCCGGGTGGCGCAGGTAGGCGCCGAGCGACGTGGGCCCCGCGCCGAAGCCGGACACCACGATGGCCGCCTCGGGCGAGATCTGCGTTTCGAGGAACTGCAGTCCCGCGATGAAGGAGCGCCGCGGGTGGACGGATGTCACGATGACGGTTTCGGCGTCGGCGGCCTCCGACGGGTCGCGCAGCACCCGCATGCCCGGCGGCAGCAGTGGCGCGATGCGTCCAGGCCGCAAATAGCGGACGCCCAGGCCCCGCTCCTGGGCCAAGGTCGCCAGCTCGAGCCCGAGCACGGACTCGCCGGAAACCACAAGCTCAGGACTGCTCATAGTCGTAGAACCCCCTGCCGGTCTTGCGCCCGAGACGGCCCGCGGCGACCATCCTCGCCTGCAGCGGGTGCGGGCGGTAGCGCGGCTCGCCGTAGTAGGCCTGGAACATGGCCTCCGTGACGTGGAGGTTGACATCGAGGCCGATCAGGTCCATCAGCTCGCACGGCCCCATCGGAAAGCCGCCGTCGCGCAGGGCCTGATCCAGATCCGCCGGCTCGACTAGCCGTTCCCCCAGCATGCGCAGCGCCTCGCCATAGAACGGGCGGGCGACGCGGTTGACGACGAATCCGGGCGTGTCCTGGCAGAGCGTGGCCTCCTTGCCGAGTTCCCCGACGAAGCCGAGCACCTGCCTCAGTACCCGCTCGTCGAGGTCGTCGTGACGCACGACCTCCACAAGCCGCATGGCGGGAACGGGATTGAAGAAGTGCATGCCGAGTGTGCGCTCCGGGGCTCCGGACGCCGCCGCAAGGGCTGTGATCGAGAGCGAGCTCGTATTGCTCGCCAGGACGCCGGGCGTGATGTCGCAGAGGTCACGGAAGATCTGCTGCTTCACGCTCATGTTCTCCACCGCCGCCTCGATCACGAGAGCCGACGTGGCCAGATCCTGCAGCGACTCGGCCGGGATCAGGCACTTGTGCGCCGCGAGGGCGTCCCGCTCGCTCAAACGGCCTTTCTGCACCTGACGCTCGATGCCGGCCGACGCCTGCTTCGCCGCCTCCTGCGCCCTGCCGGGTATCTTGTCGTAAATGCGCACAGGCACTCCGGCCTGCGCGACGATCTGGGCGATGCCCTGGCCCATGGTGCCGGCGCCGACGATGCCGACGCTCGCGAAACTCGGGTTCGGGAGCACCAACCGCGAGGACCTCCTCCGTAAAGGGCTTGCCTCAAACCTTCCTGTAAACCGGCCGGCGCTTCTCCTTGAACGCGGCCACCCCTTCAACGTATTCCCCTGCGTGACCAGCCTGCTCCTGCAGCACCGCCTCATACTCGAGGACCTCGCGCAGAGACAGCTCCACGCCGCGCCGCAGGGCCTTCTTCGTCAGCCCGAGCGCCTGCGCCGGCCCGTCCGCGAGCCGCCGGCAGAACGCCCACGCGGCCGTGTGGAGCTCAGCGTCGGGGTGGACATGGTTGCAAAGGCCCAGGCTCAGCGCCTGGGTGGCATCGATCGGGTCGGCGAGCATCGCGATCTCCATCGCCCGCCCGAGACCAACGAGGCGCGGCAGCATGTACGAGAGTCCGGAGTCCGGCACGAGCCCGATGCGGGAGAAGGCGGCCACCAGCCGGGCCGACTCGCCCATGAGGCGCATGTCCGCCGCCAGCGCGAGGCTCATGCCCGCTCCGGCCGCCACACCGTGCACCTCGGCCACGATCGGCTTCGGCATGCCGATCATCGCCTCGATCAGCGGATTGTAGAGCGTCCTCAGCGACTCGCCGATCGAGCGCCTGCCGTCCGTCTCCTCGTCGTAGAGGTCCTGCCCGCTGCAGAAGCCCCTGCCCTCCGCGGACAGAAGCACGACGCGCACCTCCGGCCGACGGCCCGCCGCCTTCATGGCGGCCTGCAGTTCGAGCTTGAGCGTGCGGCTCAGGGCGTTGAGGACCTGGGGCCGGTTCATGCGGATCTCCTGGACGCCGTCCTCTTCACGAACGAGCAAGGTTTCGTAGCTTTGCACCTATCTGCCCTGCCAGCGGGCGTCGCGCTTCTCGAGAAACGCCCGCATCCCTTCCTGGCGGTCTTGCGTCGAGAACAACAGGTAGAAATTCTTCCGCTCGAGGGCAAGTCCCTCCTCGAGGCCCGACATGAAGGCGGCCTGCACCGATTCCTTGGCGAGCTGCGCCGCCACGGGCGCCATCGCCGCAACCTCCCGCGCGAGGCGTTCGGCCTCGCCGAGGGCCTGGCCATCCGGCACGACCCGCGTGACGAGCCCTGCCTCGCAGAGCTCTCGCCCGCTCATCAGTTTGCCGGTCAGCACCATCTCCATGGCGCGCCACTTGCCGAGGGCCCGCGTCAGGAGTTGCGTCCCGCCGGCGCCTGGCATCACGCCGAGGCGGATTTCAGGTTGGCCGAAGCGGGCCCCCTCGCCCGCGACGATCAGGTCCGCGAGCATCGCGAGCTCCATGCCGCCGCCAAGCGCCAGTCCCTCGACCGCCGCGACGATCGGTCGCCTCGTCCGCCGCAGCCGCTGCCACAGCGCAAGGCGATCCTCGAGGATCAGCTCCACGGGCCCGGCGTCCGCAAGTTCGGCGATGTCCGCTCCCGCCGCGAAGACCCCGTTTTGGCCCGTCAGCACGATCGCGCGCACTTCGGGGTCGCGGTCGAGGTCCGAGAATGCCGCGGCCAGGGCCTCCATCAAGGCGAAGGAGAGTGCGTTGCGCACCTTGGGCCGATTGAGCGCGACGACCGCGATCGGCGGCCGCCTGTCGAGCAGGACG
>JAJZIE010000332.1 GCA_021810725.1 Bacillota bacterium
CGGCACGCGTCCGGGCTTGCGCTCTCCGTAGAGCCGATCCTCCGCGGCGTCCACCTCGTCCGCCTCGCGCAGGTAGGCCGCGATCTCCTCCTCCAGGCGCTTCTCCTCTTCCGTCATCCGCTGGTAGCTCATCGCGTTGTGCTTCGACGCGTTGGCCCTCAGCTTCGATCCATCCACCGCGACGTGCCGGAGATCCACTGCCCCCGCCCGTTCCGCCACCCGCACCGTCTGGACGAACAGCTCCCCCAGCTCTTCGCGGTGCCGCCGGCGGAAGTGGGCGATCGTCCAGAAGTCCGGCTGCTGGTTGCCCGACAGAACCCGCATCGGAATGTCCTCGTGCAGCATGCGCTCGATCTGCCGCGACGAGCGCACACCCCGCACGTACGCGTAGCACAGCACCTTGACCATCATGCCCGGGTCGTACGCCGGGCGGCCACCACCCTGGTACTTCTCATAGATCGCGCTGAGATCAAGCTGATCCACCGCTGCGCTGAGCCAGTAGATCTGATGGTCCTTGGGCAGCCAGTCCGGCAGGTACACCGGCATCAGCAGTCCCTGGTCTGGCTGGCTTTCGATGAACTTCTTCATGCCCTACCACTTCGACATCAAGCCCAGAAACTCCTTGCTACCAGCACCTACCAATAGCTAATCACACAGGCTGCTAGCCTGCGGGGCGGTCGGAGGTGGCGAAGGCCTAGTTGGTGGTGGCGGGCGGCGTGCCCTGCGGCGCGCCTTGCGGCGGGCCCCACGGACCGTGCCCCGGGGCCCCGCCCTTGCGCGTCACGAACTGCTGCACGAAGGTCTGCAGCTGCTGCTGGCGGGCGGTCGCCTGCTGCTGGGTCATGGTGCCCGCGCTGACCGCCTTCTGGATGTCCTGCTGCATGGCGGTCGTGATGGCGGCCTCAAGCCCCTGCACCGTCTTGCCGCTGGTCGCGGACGCGATGTCGGACAGCGACTTGCCGGCCCCGAGGTCCGTGCGCAGCTGCGCCGGCGTCAGGCCGAGATAGCTGGCCGCCGCCTGCATCGCACCGGCGCCGCCCATCATCCGGCCGCCCGGTCCGCGCATGCCGGGTCCGAAGCCACGGCCGAAGCCGAGCTTGCCCGACTTGATCGCGTTTTCCATCTGCGTCGCCTGGGCAGACGTGATCCTGCCCTGGCTCAGCATCTGCTGGACCTGATCGAGCCGCGCCTGCTGCATGGCGCTCTCGAGCGTGCCCGTGGAGATGCCGAGATGGCTTGCGACGTCCGCGATGAACGTCTGGGCCGGCGAGCCTGAGCTTCCCCCTGAAGCCGCGAACGCCATGGCGCCGCCGCCGAGCAGGATCGGCACGCCGATCAGGGCGCCGATCAGAAGATGCTTTCTTTGCATCGCGATGCCCCTTTCCGGTCGGATCGTCCGACCTGCACCGAGTATCCCCGGCATCCATTGGACAGCTCTTCGACCAGCGTTAATTTTTTCTCGGGTTGGCGCCCCGCAGCTTAGAGGCCATGAAGAAGCCGGCGGGAGATCCCGCCGGCCGGTAGTGCGTCGAACTAGCCCTCGCCGCGCGCCATGGCCTCCTCGGCCATGCGGATCATCACCTTGACCATGTTGCCGCCGATCCTGCCACCGATGCGGCCGGCCTCGCGCGTCGTCATGTCGCCGTTGTATCCCTTCGTGAGCGGGATGCCGAGATCTTCGGCGATCTCGAACTTGAAGCGGTCGAGCTGCTCGCGCGGCAGCGCCGGTCCCTTCGTCCACTGCGCCAAGCCACGTCACCTCCCGATGCTAGTTTCGTCGCGCGGGCGTCGCATTATGTCGACCAGTTCGCGGCGCGAACACCAGCCGGAGCTTGAAGCGGCAAGGCATTCTGCGGGGACAGCGCAGGGAGAGCCTGCCTGCTAGGCCGTTGACCGCCGACGTCCATCCACCTATGCTCGCTATTGGAGGTTGAGCGCATGGTCGTCGGCGTCATCGCCGCATGAGCCCGCAAAGTCTGCCGGAGATCGCCAGGACCGAACTGGGCGATCCCATCGAGCCGCACGTCCTGGTGACGTTTCTCAATCGCGCGCTCAAACGGCGTGGCCTCATCTTCGGCGTCGCACGCCAAGGTGACGGATTCCTTCTGACCGTTTACGAAACCGAACCCTGGAGCGGCGGCAAGACGGACGACTGAGCGCCACCGGTCGCAAATCATTCGTGGAAAGGTGGGAGTCCGGGAGGGCCGCGTCCCGCGATGCGGCTCGAGAAGCCCGGCGAACATGGTCGAACTGCGCAATTACATCGGCGGCGAGTGGGTGGACGCGGAGGGCAACCGGCGCATCGACGACGTGAACCCGGCCACAGGCGAGGTCATCGCCAGCGTGCCGCAGTCGTCCGCGGCCGATGTGCAGCACGCGATCGACGTCGCGCACAAGACGTTCGCGCACTGGCGCAAGGTTCCGGCACCGAAGCGCGCCGAGATCATGTACCGCGTCGGCACGCTCCTGCGCGAGCGCAAGGAGGACCTGGCGCGCAAGATGACGCGCGAGATGGGCAAGGTGCTCGTCGAGGCGCGCGGCGATGTCCAGGAAGGCATCGACATGGCCTTCTACATGGCCGGCGAGGGCCGGCGCGCCTTCGGCCACACGACGCCGTCCGAACTGCCGAACAAGTTTGCGATGGCCGTGCGCGATCCGATCGGCGTCGCCGGCATCATCACGCCGTGGAACTTTCCGATGGCGATCCCGACCTGGAAGACGTTCCCCGCGATCGTGCTCGGCAACACCGTCGTCTTCAAGCCCGCCAC
>JAJZIE010000333.1 GCA_021810725.1 Bacillota bacterium
GCCGAGGAAGAGGCTCTGCGCCTCGCCGCCGAGGGACGCCATCAGCCCCAGTGCCTCCTGGACCTGGGCCTCGCCCGCGTCCATGAGGCGCGCAAGCACTGCGATGCGCATCAGTTGCCACCTCCCGCAACAAGGAACCGTCTCAGCTCGGCCGCAAGACCCGCGGCCTGCTGGGCTGTGTCACCTGTGATCATGCGGCCCTGGCGCGTGACCTGGGCCTGTGCGATCTCCTGGAGCTCCAGGCTTGGCTCGGTCGCTGCCGGCTGCAGCACGTCGATCGGCTTGCGGTTCGCAAGCATGACGTCCTTCACCTTGGGCAGGCGCATCAGGGTGCCGGGGCCGTTCGTCACGCTGACCACGAGCGGCGGCGTGCGCAGGCTCTCCTCGTAGCCGCCGGCGATTTCACGCCGGAGCCTGAGGTTCTGTCCGGTCACCTCGGCGTGCTGGACCAGCGGCACGAACGGAAGGTCCATGAGCCCGGCGAACAGGCCGGCGGTGACGCCCATGTCCCAGTCGCCCGCCTGCCGGCCGAAGACGTAGAGGTCGGCGCCGCCTGCGGCCTCCGCCGCGGCCTTCAGCCTCTGCGCGACGGCGAGCGGGTCCTGGAAGCCCACGGGAGCGTCGACGCGCACGGCGCGCTCGGCGCCGAGCGCCAGAGCCTTGCGCAGCGCGACGTCCTGCGCCGCGTCGCCCATGGCGACCGCGACGAAGGCGCCCGCGGACGCTTCGGCGATCTGCACCGAAAGCTCGAGGGCGTTGCCTTCGAACGGTCCCAGCACCGTCGAGACGTCGCCGCTCTCCACCTTGCCCGGGAAGCGGATGGCGCCGGGCGGCGCCTCGGGATCGAGGATCGCCTTGAGGAAACAGAGGATGCGCATCAGAGTCCCACCTTCGCTCCGATTTCGTCGAACAGCCTGCGCGCGACCACAAGCCGCTGCACCTGCGCCGTGCCTTCGAAGAGATCGAAGACGCGGATGTCCCTGAACCACTTCTCGAGCAGGGGATCGGGCTCCTCGCCGGAGTCCGCGGTCAGCTGGAGCGCCTCGCGGCAGATCTGCACCGCCTGGCCGCCGGCGTAGGCCTTGGCCATGGACGCCGCCCGGCTCTGCGGCTGGCGCGCGTCGGCAAGGTACGCCGACTTCCAGGTGAGCAGGCGCGCGGCCCGGACGCGGCGGTCCATGTCGTCGAGCCCTTCGAGGATGGCGCGGTAGCGCGGCAGGGCGCGGCCGAGCATGTAGCGGTCGCGGACGAGATCGCGGGCACGTTCGGCCGCCGCCCGCGCGATCCCGACCGCCATCGCAGCCACCAGCGGGCGCGTCGAGTCGAAGGTGGCCATCGCCACCTTGAAGCCTTCCTTGCTCAGCTGCCGTTCGTAGTGCGCGCGGCCGCCGAGCAGGTTCTCCTCCGGGACGAAGCAGTCCTGGAACACAAGCTCCGCCGTGTCGCTGGCCCGAAGGCCGAGCTTGTGGTGCCTGCGGCCGACGCTGAAGCCCTCGCGGCCCCGTTCCACGACGAAGGTGCGGTGGCCGGCGCGGCCGAGTTCCGGGTCCAGGGTGGCGAAGACGACCACCCAGTCGGCGCGGCTGCCGTTCGTGATGAACGTCTTGGTGCCAGTGATGCGGAAGCCGCCCTCGACTTCCTCGCAGCGCGTGCGGATGCCCGCCACGTCGGATCCGGCCTCGGGCTCCGTCAGGGCGTACGCGCCGAAGTGCGGACGGCTTTTGTCCTGGAAGACCGCGAAGAAGCGCTCGCGCTGCTCAGGCGTGCCGATGAAGCTCACCGGCGGACCGCCGAGTCCGGGACCCGGCAGGGAAAGCATGAACGAGGCGTCACCCCAGGACAGTTCCTCCGACGCCAGCACCGCCGTACGCAGCGTCTGGTGCTCGCGCGGGGCGTCGCCCGTCTGCGCCGGGCGCGAACCCGGGTCGCGCGGCATCATCTCGGTGGAGATGCCGGCACGGTCCAGCACGCTGTAGAAATCCGGCTGGATGTCCGCCATGCGATCGGCCTCGAGGCTCCGCGGACGGATCTCGGTCTCGGCGAAGTAATGCAGGTAGGCCCTGATCGTCTGCTCCTTGGAAGACTCCTGGAAGTCAGGCAATGCCTTCGGCCTCCTTTCCCGTCTCGAACGCGATCGCGGCCTGCGCAAGCGCTTTTGCGTGGCCCGTCAGGGCCGAGAGCGTCTCGACGTCGCGCAGCCAGCGCTCGGCCGGATGGTCGTCCACGAAGCCGTGGCCGCCCAAGGTGCCGACGCAGGTGTTGACCGCGAGGAACGCGGCGTCCTTGGCCGCACGCAGGGCCTGGGCGGCGAGCGCGAAGGCGTCCTCGCCCTGCGCGTGCCGCCAGGCGGCCTCCTGCCAGAGGAGTTCCGCGGCCTCGCTCTCCATCGCCACCTCGGCGAGCGGGAACGCGATGCCCTGGAAACTGCCGATCAGCCGGCCGAACGCCTTGCGCTGCGCGGCGTAGTCCCGCGCGTACGCGAGTGCCGCCCTGCTGTAGCCATGGAAGAACGGCGCGTGGTAGAGGAAGAGGGCGGTGCGTTCGGGACCCGCGCACGGGCCGAGCAGCTGCGCATCGCCGGCCACCTTGACGCGGCAAGGACCGACGGCCTCAAGCCCCATCGCCGGAACGGCCGACGATTCCACCGCCTGCGCCGGCACCCGGCAGAAACGGTCGCCTTCCTCGCTTGCCACGACCAGGAGATAGGCCGCAAGGTCCCTGCCGGCCACCGCGAAGCCGACGTTGCCCTCGACCCGCGACCCCGCG
>JAJZIE010000334.1 GCA_021810725.1 Bacillota bacterium
GGGAAACCCGCTCGACCTGGCGATTCAGGGCAACGGCTTTTTCATGCTCAAGGGTTCGCAGGGCCTGGTCTACTCACGCGACGGTGGCCTTGAGGTGGACTCGAACGGCGACCTCGTCCAGGCGTCTACCGGATCCCTTGTAGAGGGCTTCCAGCCTAGCGGCCTCACGAACGGCGGCACGGTGCCGAACAACGCGATTGTCCCGCCACCGAGCGGCACGACGCAGTGGACCGCGACGTATCCCACCTCGACCAGCGGGACGTCGAACCAGCCCGCCGCCATCGTGATCCCGCAGACGCTAAAGGACTCGTCAGGCAACTCGTACTCGTTGGGCTCTCTTGCGATCGGGGCGAACGGCCAGATCACCGGCACCTACCAAGGAACGTCGACCTCAGGCACCACCTTAACCATGCAGGTCATCGTAGGACAGATCCCGCTCGCGACGTTCACCAACGAGAACGGTCTGATCCCGGTTGCGGGCAACGCGTACACCACCGGTCCCAACAGCGGCGGCGCGTCCCTGTCGGGGCCTGGCACCAATGGCGCGGGTGCGCTTTCGGTCGGGGCTCTCGAGCAGTCCAACGTGGACATCTCGCAGGAGCTGACCAACATGATCGTCGCGGAGCGCTCCTACCAGGTCGACGCGAAGGTCATCACGACGGCCGACACCATGCTCCAGTCCCTGATCCAGGTCCAGTAATGAGCGCCTCGGGTCCGATTCCGGGGGTGCTCCAGAGCGCCCTGCAGGGACTCTCGATGCGCGAGCAGGTCATCGCGCAGAACGTCGCCAACATCGCCACTCCCGGCTACCAGGCCGAGGACGTGCAGTTCGCGGCCACGCTGCGGCAGGCGATGCAGACCGGCAACGTCGACGCCCAGGTGGTCCCGGACCCCGGCGCGATGAACCAAAACGGCAACGGCGTCGACCTCGAGCAGCAGCTCGGGCTCATGAACCAGGTGGCCCTGATCCAGCAGGGGGTCATGAACCAGGTCGACGCCGACGAGCAGGTCACGAAGACCATCCTCAACGACCTCGGCGGCGCGGGAGTGTGATGACGTGAGCGTAGGTGCGGTGACCCAGGCGGCCCTAAACCTCGGCGTCGGCGGCAGCGCCGCCGCCGGCAAGTCGGCGGGCCAGGACTTTGCGCAGATCCTCTCGAGCGCCATCTCCCAGGTGACCGGGGCGCAGGCCCAGGCCAACCAGCTCGCGGCAACCTACGCCATGGGCGGCAACGTCACCCTGGAGCAGGTGATGCTCGCCACGAGCAAGGCGGAGCTCCTCGTGGAGACGGCGGGCGCCGTCACGACGCGGGCGATCTCGGCCTATCAGAGCCTGATGCAGACCAGCATCGGCTAACGATCCACTATCCCCGCGGCAGGGGCGACTGGGGGGCGAGGCCATGGAACTCACCGGCAGGCGCAAGGCGGCCATTCTCATGGCCGGACTCGGGCCAGAGGTCGCCGCGCAGGTATACAAGCATCTGGGCGATCAGGAGATCGAGCAGGTCACCGTGGAACTCGCGCGGGCGGAGGACACGCGCGCCGAGGAACGGATGGCCGTGCTCGAGGAGTTCCGCGACATGCGGGAAGCCGGCGGCTACATCGACGAGGGCGGACTCTCGTATGCCCGCGCGATCCTGGAGCGCGCCCTGGGGGTCGGACGCGCCAAGGAGATCCTGGACCGCCTCACCGCTTCCCTTGCGCCGCGGCCGTTCGACACCTTGCGCAACGCGGACCCCATGCAGCTCCTCACCTTCCTCCAGGGTGAACACCCGCAGACGATCGCGCTTGTGCTCGCGTACATCCGCGCGGATGCCGCGGCGATGGTCCTGAAGAACCTGCCGCCGGACCTCCAGGCCGACGTGGCGCGGCGGATCGCCACGATGGAGCACACGAACCCCACCATCGTGGCCGAGGTGGAGGCGATGCTCGAGGGCAAGATGGTCACGCTGTTCGGCGGCGACCTCTCCCAGCCCGGCGGCGTCGACGTCATGGTGGCCGTGCTGAACCAGGTGGACCGCTCCACCGAGCGGACCATCCTCCAGAGTCTCGAGGAGAAGAATCCGGAGCTCGCCGACGAGATCAGGCGCCGCATGTTCCTCTTCGAGGACTTCGCGCAGGTGGAGGACCGCTTCATCCAGCGCATCATCCGCGAGGTGGACCAGCAGGACCTGGTGCTCGCCCTCAAGGGAGCGTCGGACACCATCTCCCAGACCTTCTACCGCAACATGTCGCAGCGCATGGCCGAGGTCGTGCGCGAGGACCTGAAGTTCCTCGGCGCGGTGCGCCTGCGCGACGTCGAAGCCGCCCAGCAGCGGATCGTCGCGATCGCCCGCCGTCTCGAGGAAGAGGGCGAAATCATCATGTCGCATGGCGGAGGAGCAGATGAGATCATCTCCTGAGCGCAGGACGCGCGTGATCAAGGCCGAGAGGCTGGTGCAGCAGGGCCAGGGGGCCCCCCTGCCGGGCTCTGGCCCCGTGCGCCCGGCCGAGGCAGCTTCCGCCGCCGCAGCCGATCACATCATCCAGGTCGCCCGCCAGGTGGCCCGCGCGACGCTGAGCATCGCCCAGCGCGACGCCGAGCACCTGAGGCGCCAGGCAGAGCGCGAGGCGAGGCGCCAGGGCTTCGAGGCGGGCCGCAAGTCCGGTTACGCCGAGGGCCTCAGCGCGGCGCAGCAGGATGCCCAGCGCATCCTCGCGCAGGCCGAGGCGTCCGCCGACGAGATCGTGAACCGCGCCCAGGCCGACATT
>JAJZIE010000335.1 GCA_021810725.1 Bacillota bacterium
TGTGCGGTGAGCTTTGGCGTGCACGCGTTTGGGAGCCGTTCCATGGCGCCGCGCTCCGCGCGCAAGATCCACTGGGCTTCCGCGCGCAAGGAGGCTGCGATCAGGTCGCATGGCGACTTTGGCGATCGCAGCCTGTGCAGGGACAAGGCCGCAGCTGCCGCGTCTGCGAAACGGCCAGGGAGGCGACGACAAAAGCTGGGAAGCCGCGCGAGAGGTTCGGCACCCGTTCGACACGCGCCGGTTGGCCTTCATGCGTCAGCGGTCGACCAAACGCGTGCAGATGGCGAATCCAAGCGCAACCTAGCGCAGTTCTAAGGGGGCTATAAAGCGGCGGGGGTATGTTGGCCGCAGAGCGATCGGTCGAACGGGTCGACAGACGGGTGGGAGTGCAGTCCATGCATGTCAGATCGGTTGCGGTCACGGTGCTGGTCGGAGCCGTCGCCGGGTTCGCGGTGGCCGCGGCGGTCAACGCGGGCCTCGGGCTCGTGGAGCCGAACGCCGTGGGCGTCTTCGGAACGCCGCCGCCCGCCTCCTTCACAAGCCACGCCACGAGCACTGCCGTAGGGACCTCGACAACGCCTGCCGACGACGTCACATCGCACAGTACGTCCGCCGTCAGCGATGGATCGGCGTCCGACAACTGGAGCGGCTACGTCGACACATCCGGACCCTACAAGGGCGTATCCGCGACCTGGACGGTGCCGGACATCCAGAAGGGAACGCAGAGCGGCTCCGTCGCACAGTGGGTCGGCATCGGCGGCACGGGGAACGGGCCGAACCTGATCCAGGCGGGCGTGATCGAGAACTACGCGGATGGGCAGCTGCAGGTGGAGTCCTTCACGGAGAGCTTGCCGGCCATGGCCACGCCAGGTCTCGACGTCGCGCCCGGCGCGACGGTCACGGCTTCCGTCGTACCGACCGGACCAGACACCTGGCGGCTCGAGGTGAAGTCCGGCTCGACCACGCTCGCGCACCAGACCGTGACGCTCTCGGCCGAAGCGGCCCAAGCGGTCGAGCAGTCCGCCGACTGGATCGAGGAGGCGCCGAGCACCGCGAGCGGCAGCATTCTACCGCTCGCGTCGTTCGGTTCCGTCACGTTTGACGGCGCCACGGTGGAGACCGCTTCCGGAAAGACGCTGAGCATGCAGGCCGCAGGGCCGCCGAGTGCCGTGGTGCTCGCCGACGGATACGGCGCGCAGGCGCAGCCCGGCAGCGTCGGGTCGAACGGCGAGACGTTCGCGGTCGATGAATCGGCGCAGTCCACGTACCAGTCCTACGGATACGCAGGTGGAGAACCTGCGCAAGGGTATGGATACAGCTACGGCTACGGATACGGGTATGGCTACGGCTATGGATACGGCTACGGATACGGTCGGGGCGGGGGCTACGGCTTCGGCGGCGGGTGGTAGGCGACTTTTGGGCGGCGCGCGCAGCGGATCTGCGACAGCCCGCAGAGAGCGGAATGCTGGGTGCACCCCGTCTTTGGACGGGGTGCACTGCCTGTTGTCGGGCAGCGCTGCGGAGCCGTTGCAGCGGCGGCAGGCCGGCTCGGCCTCTCCATCAGAACCGGGAACGGGAGATAGGGGGACCGCGAGCCCGGCCCTTTCCAACGCGCCTGCCTTTCCAGGACGGCTTCGCTATAATTGGGTGGACTGTGCACGTCAGGAAGCGGGAGGTCTTAGCGTATGAAGGTCATCGCCTTGGAAGAGCATTGCCAGACTGCGCGCGTTCGGGAGGCCAACGCCAAGGGCAAGCCGCTTCCCGAGTCGGGGCCCGAGTTCGAGCGCCTGCGCAAGCTCGACGATTTCGGCCCGATCCGCATCGCCGAGATGGACGCAGGCGGCGTCGACCTGCAGGTGCTGTCGCAGATGAGTCCCGCGACCGACGTGATCCTGGGTGACGCCGCAATCGACATGGCGCGCGAGGCGAACGACGCGATGGCGGCAGCCGTTGCGGCCCACCCGGACCGCCTTGCCGCGTTCGCCGCGCTGCCCAGCGCGGAGCCCGAGGCGGCAGCGGACGAGCTTGCCCGCGCGGTGCGGGAACTCGGCTTCAAGGGCGCGATGATCAACGGCCGTCCGGGCGGGCGGTTCATGGACGACCGCCGCTTCTGGCCGATCTTCGAACAGGCGCAGGCGCTCGGGGTGCCGATCTACCTACACCCGGACGAGCCGCCCCAGGCCGTGTACGAGGCCTACTTCGCCGGCTTCAAGCCGGCCCTCAGCCAGATGCTCTCGCGGGGTGGCTTCGGCTGGCACATCGAGACCGGCATCCACGCCCTGCGTTTGATCCTCGGCGGGGTGTTCGACGAGTTTCCGGATCTCAATGTCATCATCGGGCACATGGGGGAGTCTCTGCCCTTCATGCTCGCCAGGGCGAACACGCGCCTGAACCCGGTCGCGGGACTGAAGCGCCCGCTGCGCGACTACTTCCTCGAACACTTGTACATCACGACGAGCGGCTTCTTCACCGATCCGCCGCTCCAGTGCGCGCTCGACGTGGTCGGTCCCGAGCGCATCATGTTCTCGGTCGACTACCCCTTCAGCACGAACAAGGAGGCGCGCGCCTTCCTCGACTCCGCCAAGGTCAGCGACGAAGTGCGCGGGAAGATCGCCCATGGCAACGCGGAGCGCCTGCTCGGGCTCTGAGTGCAGCGCGGCCGCGAGGACCCCGGCCCGCGGGGAATCCCCGGCCCTGTGGATCATTGCCGTCCGCCATCCCCGGTTTGATACATTGTAAGAAGCGCGC
>JAJZIE010000026.1 GCA_021810725.1 Bacillota bacterium
CGGGGTGGCACGCGCCCTGCTCCCTGAGCCGCGCCTCCTGGTACTCGACGAGCCGACGGCCGGACTCGACCCCGAGAACATCGTCATGCTGCGGGAACTCCTGCTGTCGCTGGCCGAGGAAGGTGGGCGCACCATCTTCCTCTGCACGCACCTGCTGGCGGAGGCCCAGCGGATCTGCAACAGGGTCGGCATCCTGCAGCGCGGCAGGCTGCTGGCTGTCGGCGAGCCTGGGGAGATCGCGGGACGCAAGGGACCCAGCGTCCGCCTCCGCCTGACGCGCCTGACGGCGGCCGACATGGTTTCGCTGCCCCCGGGCGCGCACCTCGAGCCGCTGGAAGACGATGCGTGGCGCTGCGTGCTTGCCCGGGAGGACGACATCGAGGCAGTCGTCGCCAGCCTCGTCAGGGCGGGTGTCGGCGTGCGCCAGGTGACACCCGAGGCGCTGTCCCTCGAGGAAGCGTACCTTCAGGTGATCGGAGGCGGCGAGCATGCGTGACCTCGCCAGTGTGATGTGGAAGGAGTTCGCCGAGATGGTCGGCGGACAGCGGTCGCTGCGGGTGTTCGGCATCGCCGTCATCCTGATGGGCATCGCCCCGTCGCTCCTGGCACGCCACAGCGTGCTGAACGCCGTGCTCTTCATCCTGTTGCGCATCTTCTACGTCCTTCTCGCCACCGTCATCGTGGTCGCCAATACCGCGCCAGACCTCGTGCTGCACGAGAAAGTTGGTCGCACGTTCGATTACCTCTTGGCCACGAGGCTTCCCGATTGGGCCATTTACGGCGGCAAGGTGGTGGTCGCGGCAGCGGTGGGTTACATCGCTGCGCTGGTCGCCATCGTCCTGCAGCTGGCCTTTGCCGCCCTGTTCTCCGGACAGGGCTGGAACTGGCTCTTCCTGGGCGATTCCGCCGGTCGCATCCTGGCGCTCGGGATGACTGCGGATCTCTCGCTATATGTGGCCGTTGTGGGGACTTTCGTCGCCTTGCGCGTGGGCGAGCAGCGGAGCGCCTACCTCGTGACGGTCCTGAGCATCGGCATCTGGATCATTCCCTTTTTGCTGGGCTGGTGGAAGATCGGCACGACGACCGCCTGGTTTGCCCACGCGACAGAGCTGTTCGCCGTCGTGGCCATTGTCCTCGGCGTGCTGGGTACGCGGCTCTTCAGGCGCGAGATGCTCGTCCTCTATCTGCAGGAGTAGGCATGATACCCGACCGCCGGCCAGCGGGGGCGGGAGGAACGGGAGGCGTGGCGACGCGGCCCGTCGGCGCGAGCCGTCTTGTCTCGTACTCGACTCCACCGGAGGGAGACCTTTGAGGACGCGGGACATGTTCTTCGGCGCGCCCGGCGGGCGGCTCTTCGCTCGCATCTGGGACGGCCGTGACGCGGCCGCGGATCGCGCCCCGATCATCCTTTTGCACGACTCTCTCGGGTGTGTCGACGTCTGGCGCGACTTTCCCTCCGAACTCGCAGCCGCCACGGGCAGGGCGGTCATAGCCTACGACCGCCTCGGCTTCGGGCGGTCCGATCCACATCCCGGCGTCCTTGACGTGGACTTCATCCGCGACGAGGCGCGAACAGGCCTTGCCGCCCTCCTGCGGGCGCTGCGCATCGACCGCATGATCCTCTTCGGCCACAGCGTCGGTGGCGCGATGGCGGTAGCGGCGGGTGCGACGTTCCCCGCTGCGACCGAGGCGGTCATCACGGAGGCGGCGCAGGCGTTTGTCGAAGAGCGGACCCTCACGGGTGTCGCCGAGGCGCGCCAGGTGATGCGGGCACCCGACCAGATCGCGCGCCTTGCCCGCTACCACGGAGAGAAGGCCCGCTGGGTCCTTGACGCCTGGACGGAGACGTGGCTTTCACCCGACTTCGCCGACTGGAGCTTGGACGATGATCTGGAACGCCTGCACTGTCCGATCCTCGCCATCCACGGCGATAGGGACGAATACGGATCGCCGGCCTTCCCCCAACGCATCGGCGCGCTTCCTCCGACAAGAACGCGGGTGCTGATCGTGGAAGATTGCGGGCACGTGCCACACCGCGAGCGGCCCGAGATCGTTTTGAAGGCGGTGGGCGAGTGGCTGGCGGACCTCGGCTGAGGGGACATCGACTTTCATCGACGCGGACATCCGCGATCGAGACACTTGGCGCTAGCCAGCCGGAGTAGAATCGGGGTGGGGGAGACGGAGGGCGGTGTCCGAAATGGCGTGGCTATCCTGGCTACCCATGCTCCTCGCGGCGGGACTGGTTACGGCGTACGCTCCGGCTCCAGCCGCGCAATTGGCGGCGGTCTCCCATACCCGATCTCCGTCTGCCGCCGTGAGGCCAAGTACATCCATTCAGATCGACCTGCCGGCGTCCAGCGGTACCTCCCCGGACAACAGCCTGCGCATGCGGCAGTACTGGGAAGCTGAACTCGGTCTCACCAAGAAATTCAACCGCAAGACGCTCGTTTGGCGGTTGGCGACCTCGAACGTGCTGCCCGGACACCTCCAGCTCGGCCACCCGCGTACCGTCAAGATCGAGAGCGGCAGTGGATGGGGCCCGGGCGTGGTGATCTGGTATCATCCGGTGACGCTCGTCATGCGCTCGGGGTCCAACCAGCACTGGCTGCTCGTCACCGTGCAGGAGCGACCAGGTCAGAGCGAGCGGATGGCGGACCTGCTGCCGCAGTCCCGGGCCGCGACGCTTCAGCGCAAGGTGTCGGCCACCTCCGACATAGCCGCCGCCAAGATCGTCCGCCGCTACTTCGTTGCGATCGAACGAGGGCGCGTCGCCGACGCACGGGCGTTGATGGCGTCCCAAGGCGGCAAGTCCCCGGACACCGGGCTCAAGACCGCGAAGAATGTGGAGTACCGCGGCGGCACCGTAGCCAGGGTGGGCAGAGCGGTCTTCTATGACCTCGCGTTCTCGGCGAATGTGCGGTATCCCCAGGGGTCACCGCGCACCTCGGGACCAAACACCTACTTCTTTGTCGTATCCAACCTCAACGGACCGTGGCAGATCCTTTCGGAAGGCAGCGGTCCCTGAGTCAGGGCGTGGCGGCGGAGCCTTTGCGGGGGCGTTGTTTAGCTTAGTCCGTCGCGCGGCAGGTCGGACGCGATCATGTGGTCGTCCGAGCGCCGCAAAGGTAGGATTCTGGCCACTGTGGGCGAATAGCACCCACATAGGAAAGGAGGTGATGGAGCAATGTCCTGTACGGTGGGCGTGGATCGCGCCGTCTGCTCCGTCGCCATCCGCATGGTGCAGGTGCTGTAGCGGTAAGGACCGCCCCGGCGCAGGCTCAGCGCGGTCCACGCCTCCCGGCTTCGGGCGGATGCCCACGGTCGGGGGGCGTGACTTGTTGCACCCAGATTTCTCATAGCATGGCAAAGGCGGACATGCAGTCGCCGACGCAGCATTTGCGCGACCTCGTGTTGCTGCGTCGCGTTCGGGATCGGATTGACCGGGAATACGCGCAACCCCTGGACGTCGAAGCGCTCGCCCGCGGCGTGCACATGTCAGCCGGCCACCTCAGTCGGCAGTTCCGCTTGGCCTACGGCGAGCCGCCGTACAGCTATCTGATGACACGGCGAATCGAGCGCGCGATGGCGCTGCTGCGCTCCGGTGATCTCAGCGTCACCGAAGTGTGTATCGAGGTTGGCTGCTCATCGCTTGGTACGTTCAGCACCCGTTTCACCGAGCTGGTCGGTATGCCGCCCAGCACCTATCAGCGCCTCGCCACGCATGTGGCTGCGGGACTGGCGCCTTGCGTGGCGAAGCAGGTGACCAAACCTGTCAGGAATCGAGAAGCGCGGGTCGAGGTGCCGCCACTATTCTGAGGTCGACGGCCGCCGGCGGCCGACCCCATTCAAGGAGTGACGACCACGGACATTACCATCCACCAGACGTTTCTGCCGCACAACGACCCGGACGAGTCCCTGACCTTCTACAGTGACGTCCTCGGCTTCGAGGTTCGCGGCGACGTTGGGCGGGGCAAGATGCGCTGGATCGAGGTCGGTCCCCCGGACCAGCCCGGCGTGTCCATCGTCCTGGCGCCGCCGGTCGCCGCCCCCGGAGTCAGCGACGACGAGCGACGTACCATCGCCGAAATGATGGCCAAAGGGACCTATGCCATGATCATGTTGGCCACCGAGGACCTCGATGGGACCTTTGCGCGACTGCAGGCCGCAGGCGTCGAGGTCGTACAAGAACCGACCAAGCAGTCCTGGGGGATCCGCGACTGCGCCATCCGGGATCCCGCGGGTACGCTGATCCGGATCCAGGAGTTGCGCTGAGTCGTACGGAGAAGGCACAAAGCATCGCACCGGGCCCCGGCGTCAGGACCAGGGCACGGTGCGATGCTTTAAACGGGACAGAGGCAAGGGAAGCCTTGATCAGCTGATGCCCGCGGCGGACACCGCTGTCCCAGCCTGCTGCAGGTGCTCTAGCCGCCCGAGACAGCTCGCATGATCCAGACTTCCGCGCCATCGCAAAGCGCAATGGTCCGCGCATCGCGACCGCGCTCGAGGCGGTCGTTGACAAAGACGTTGAGGTGTTGGCGGACGAAGCCATCTACCTCCAGCAAGCGCCGTCGCAGTCCTGGGTAACGGTTCTCGAGCGTGCCAAGACAATCGAATAGGTTCTGCGCGTCCGCCGCCCTGATGGACGGGGTGGCGCCAACGGCACGCGCCAACTCCTCGGGGATGACGAGCCGGATCATCGCGCGATCGACCAGGCTCCGACAAAGAGGATGCGGGGAAGGTGTTGGGCCACCTCAGACCATGTCCGGCCCTCGTCCGCGGATGTGTACAGACCGCCCGAGGTGGTGCCAAGTGCCAGATGTAAGGGATCGGACCCCCAGCCCCGGAAGCCATCGCGAAGCACTCCGACGTAGGCAGGGTCCGGAAGTCCGGTGCTCCGCTCGGCCCAGGTCTCACCGGCATCGTCGGTGTGCCACACGGTAAGACGAGCACCCGGCCCCCAGCGGGCGTATTCGTCGGCGGCGAGCGGGATCACGAACGCCGTGTCCGGTCGGGTGGGATGCGTGACGAGGCCGAAGCCGAAGTCCGAGGGCAACGTCTGCCCGACATCCTGCCAGGTGTCGCCGGCGTCGTCGGAGCGGTAAACGCCGCCGTGATTTTGCATCCACATCCTGCCCGGCAGGGAGGGGGAACCCGCAACCTTGTGCACGCACTGTCCCGACTCGGGGAAGTTCTGCCCTTCCGGGGCGAAGTCCACGCGGACCCCCTTGTTCTTTGGCGCCCACGTCTTGCCACCGTCGTCCGAGCGGTAGGCTCCACCCGTGGAGCAGGCGATCATGATGCGCCCTGCGCTGTGTGGATCGATGACGATGGTGTGCAGGCACTTGCCGCCGAAACCGGCGGCCCAGGTGTCATGCGTGGGATGGGTACGCAGGCTCTCGATCTCCTGCCACGTACCGCCGGCGTCCTCGGAGCGGAAGAGGCCGCTGGCCTCGACACCGGCGTAGAGGACGTTCGGCTCGTCCTCGGGGCCCTTCGCAAGAGCCCATAGTCGGGTCACTTTCTCCGCGTCGCTCTCGGAATACGCGGGCGGGGTCGCGGAGGTATCCCAGGTCTCCCCGAGATCCTTCGAGCGAGCGACCTGCGGTCCGTAGAAGAAGGACTGAGGGCTCGCGATCAGGGTGCTGGTTCGGTCATCGAACAGGGCCGTGTACACTGGTTCCTCTTTGAAGTCGACGCCAGCGAGAGTCCAGGTGGCGCCGTCATCGCGCGAAAGGAACCGGAACAGGCCCTTCATGGTGCCCACAGCAAGAAGCGTATCCATCACGTCGTCTCCCCCTTTGTGGCCACCCTCATGGGCAACCTTCCGCCGTGACGGCTCCGTGCGCTGCTCGTTCGCCTGGACGGCCTAAGATTCCTGGTTCGGCGGCAGGAGCGGGATCTTTAGGCCAGCGCCGGTCCCAGGGATGTCGCGACCTGCTGGCGCCGTGTGACCGGCAACGTCGGCGTATCGCCTCGGTCGTCCCTGACCTGGACGGCGGTTTACCCGGGGGGATGGTAGACAACGGTCGGTCAGCATTGTGCACTGACAGAGGCTTTGGAGCTGAACGATACTGCGGCTGGCGCGCGGTCGTGGACCGCGGCCAGCCGCAGACCGCCCCCCAGATATCACCTCTGAGAAACGTGACCGTCGGGTCCGGCGAGTTCGGCGGTTCGTGGGTCAGCACAAACTGGGGCCGGAGAAGGGATAATCGGTCTTCCCGGGCTCGGGTTCCATCGCACTGCCTACCTCGTAAGTGCGCCGGCCCATGAGCATGGCGCCCGTGGCGGCCGCGATCTCCGCGAACTCCTGCATCGTGTCTGGCGTCACGTAGGCGAAGATCCAGTCTATCGCGTCACCGGGACCGGCAATCGACCTATTCACGACCACCTGCCCAGCATGGCACGGCGCCGCCGTGCATCAGCGGCGTTGGAAACGCCCGACCGCCCAACAGCCGGGCAGCATCAACCGCAGGAAACACTTACGACGCCTACCATTCCGATCCCGCTGCGCGACAGGGCGAATTGCCGCCTATCGCGCGTCGCTTCCGCCCCCTACTTTCACGAGGTCAGTCGGGTAATGTGCGCGTCCCTCGGCCGTCGCCGAAGGAGGTCTCCACAATTCTCTCTATCCCTAGGCACCTGGCATGGAGACTTCGGCGACCTCCCGACGTCTACGTGTTGACGATCCTGCGCAGCTGATTGGACGCAGCGGCAACCGTCCTAAAGGGGCGGTCGTTCCCCCGGCAGACTGATGGTACCGGCCGGGTCACGGGACGACAAAGGAGTTGAGCTCTGGTGTATTGAGGAGCACCGAGCTGGACGTGCTGCTGCAACTGAGCTGCACATTGTCCCCTGACTGCACTGTCAGGGCAGCGCTGACGGCGAGCGTCTCGTCGCCATTGGCCGGCATGGTCGCCGCGAATGTTGGCTGCGAGCCCAGATCGTTTTTCGCAGGGTTTCCGTTCAGCAACATTCCGCAAGAAACGGTCTGCTGCGCACTGGACTGGTTGATCAGGGGGAGTACGCCGTTCACCATCAGCGTGCCAGCGAAGGGGCCATCCCACACGTCTAGAACGAGAGGCGACGAGCTTGAGAGAATCGCGCCTACCAGAACGGTCGCCGTTGCATTCACTGGTCCCGCTGGCCCTTGAGGACCCTGTGGTCCCTGGGGTCCCTGTGGTCCCTGGGGTCCCTGTGGTCCCGTGGCTCCTTGGGACCCGGTGGCTCCTTGGGGTCCAGTCGCTCCCTGGGGTCCCTGCGGTCCCATCGGTCCTTGCGGTCCTGCTGGCCCCCGCGCCCCTGGGGCGCCGACGAGGGATGTTCCCGACGTGGGCCAGCCCCCCCTAGTCATCGGCCCGTACAACGAGTCGGACGTGGTATCGAGGTAGAAATCCCCACTTTGCGCGCCGGACGTCGATGCGGTCGTCGGCGCCCCGGAGCCGCTCAGGAGGCCGACGCCTGGCGCCCCCTGCGGACCTTGGGCGTCAAAGGTGACGAGCACCGCAGTGTGGACGCAGCCGGCGCTTGGCTGCACCAGCGTGATCGTGTGCGGGTATGCCTTGCTCACGCAGGCGCGAATGACGCCTCCCTTGCCGACGAAGACCGGCTGGGAAGCACGGGAGGCGGCTATCGTCACGGCGGCTGATACCACCACGAGTGCTGCTGCGATCGGCACGACGGTACGGAGTTTCGCACGGATGTCCACCAGTACTCCCCCTTCTGGCGTATAGGTTTCTATCCGGCATACTGTGAACCTTTGCCCGTCGAAGGAGTGGCTGAAGTTCGATTCGCGTTGTTGGACTGTAGGACGCGCACGTAGGAGGCGGGTCACGGTCTTTGCCAGCCCTGGATTTGGAATGACTATGCTGAGTGCAGATGCCCCCGCCTGCTCCCGCGATGAACCAGGCGGAATGAGATCGGATGCCCAGCCCGGCTGGCAGCCCGGACAAACCTTATTGTGGAGGACTCGGCCGGCGAAACGGGTTCAGGAATCCTATTGTCCGAGTCCTGTGGGGCTGCGAGATATTTCCGCGCTCAGGGGGCTAACACAGAGTGTGAGATCCACTGCCGCCGAAGTTGAAGGTTATCCGCAGGGGCCAAAAGCCATGTGCGCCTCAAGGCTCGGCTATCAGTTCGGCGCGGCGGCGGGTCAGGTGGCGGATCTCGGCCGGATTGCTGGCCAACTCGATCGCCCGCGTGTACGCTGCGCGTGCCTCGAGCGACCGGCCCAGGCGCCGCAAGAGCTCGGCGCGCGTCGCGTGAAAGGCATGGTAGCCGGAAAGCGGTAGCGCGTCGACGGTCGCCAGGGACGCCGCTGGCCCGTACAACTCGGCGGTGACGACTGCCCGGTTGAGGGCGACGACCGGCGTCGGCTGCAGCGCGTAAAGCTGGTCGTACAGCGTGGCCAGCGCGGCCCAGTTGGTGTCCCGGAACGCATGCGCCGACGTGTGCAGGGCGTTGATCGCCGCCTGCAGCTGATAGGGGCCTGGCCGGTTCGCTTGGACGCAGGCGCGCACCAGCGCGTGCCCTTCCGCGATCAGCGCCGCGTTCCAGGCGGACCGGTCCTGCTGGTCCAGCGTCACCAATTCACCGGCCTCGTCGACCCGGGCAGCGCGGCGGGCGTCGATCAAAAGCATTAGCGCGAGCAGCCCGGTGGCCTCGGACTGGTCCGGAAGTCTGTCGTGCAGCAGCCGGGCCAACCGGATCGCCTCGTCGGAGAGGTCGACGCGCAGTGCTGTGCCTCCGCCAGGCAGGTAGCCCTCGTTGAACACGAGGTAGACGACCGCGAGAACGTCCGGTAGGCGCTCTTCTAGCCGCTCGGGGACGGCGAACGGGATATGCGCCGCCTTGATCTTGGCCTTCGCGCGGGTAATCCTCTGTCCAACCGCCGCCTCGCTCGACAGGAGCGCACGGGCGATCTCAGGGACGGTCAACCCGGCGACCAGCCTCAGCGTAAGGGCCAGCCGAGCCTGGGGTGCGAGGGCAGGATGGCAACAGACGAAGATTAGCCGGAGTTGGTCGTCCTCGACGGCGTGCGTGGGCTCCGGGTCCGGTCGCAGCATGACGGCCTCGGCATGCTTCGCGTCCCTCCGGCTCTCGCGCCGCAGCCGGTCGATCGCCTTGCGGGTCGCGGTGGTCATCAGCCAGCCGCCCGGGTTGGGCGGCATCCGCTCGCGCCACGCGGTCACAGCGGCGAGGATGGCCTCGCCGGCAGCGTCCTCGGCGATGTCCAGGTCGCCGAAGCGGCGGGCCAGCGAGGCCACCACACGCGGCCACTCGTCCCGGAAGACGTCCTCGATCATCTTGCGGCGATGAATCTAGGAACGAGCGTGCCTCGGCCGTGCCACATCAAGCCTTGGGGGCAGCTGGCCAGCTCGCGTGCAACGTCCAGGTCCGGCGCCTCGATCACTCGGAATCCTTCGATCCACTCCGCCGTGACTCGTCGGTGAACACCGGCTTGTCGCCCGTGCCGTCCACCACCCTCGCGGTGGACGCCGCGCGGAGGCCGCCGGCGAAGACGAAGTAGCCCACGGGCATGAGCCTCTCGTTGCACACGCCGGTCGAGGCCATCGCCGCCTCGACATCGAACGCGCCGAACTTCCCTGCGGCAGGCCCGTAGTCCGAGGCCGTGCCGTGCACCGACAGCAGATACCGCGTCCTCTAGGCATCGTTCCCCGCGGCTGCCGCACGGTCGGCGTCGGGCGTCGGGACCCGATTTTGGAAGATCCGCACCTCCTGCGGCCAGTCGCAGGCCACCGCGATCCGGCCCGCCCAGTAACGAGCCGCAGCCTCGTCGGGCACATTCATGGCGGCGAAGCCGCCGAAGGTCTCCTTGGTCTCGGCGTACGGCCCGTCGGTGAAGACGGGCTTGCCACCGCGGGGTTCCACGTGGAAGACCGGGGCATCGTTGTCGAGGCCCCCAGTGAAGATAAAGACCCCGGCTGCCTTCATCTCCTCCACCAGGGCGCGCACATCGCGCGACCTCTTCTGCCACCCCTCGTCGGTGGTCTCGGTCACCCACTCGTCGTTGAAGAAGATGAGGTACTCGGCCATGTCAGTCCTCCTCTGGTTTCGCGATCGCGCGGCCCTGCGCGGAAGCGTTGGGGAGCGGGCTCGCCGACCAGCCGGTACGGCGCCGTACCACCTATTCGGTTGGAGCACCCCTCACCCTGTCCACGAACGAGGCCCACCGAATCCGACAACGCGTTCGGACGAAGTTCATCGCGAAACGGGATACTCCTTCAGCGCCACCGTGTGGCAGCCGTCCGTAGGCCCTGTGGCAAGCGGGTATGCGCTCGCAGCGGATCGTGGGGGGCTCACTGGCAAGCCCCGGCGATACCGGCGGTAAAGCGTGAACTTCGAAAGCGCGAATCTCTACTGACTTTGCCGGCCCACTGGCGAATGGACTCTGACAATTATGTTTGTCCGTCCTTTGTAAAGTGTGTCCCTGACTCGGAAAGTGCGCCCCTGAGACGCTGAACACGGTTTGCCGGGTGAGCCGCAGTAATGTCTGTCTGCCATTTGGTCAGCGCCAGTTTTGTGGCGGTAAACCAATAACCATGGTATGTAGGAGGTGACCCTGCTCGTCGAGCAGGAAGACCCACGCCGCGCTGTGCTGTCCTTCCGAGGCTGGGCCGGTCCAAGTCTCGCTGAGTATCACTGCACGCGAGATGTCGGCGGACTTAGGAACTTTAGGGTAGCGCTCCAGGTACTCCTGTCGGGTTAACACCTCGGACGTACACGTCCCCTGGTATGGTGTATAGGACGTCGTAGCAGGACCGCCGTGATCGACCTTGCAAGCCCGTGTGCCTGGCGTATGCGGAAAGATTCTGAACACGGTTGACCGTTGCCGAATCACCTTGAGCGACCAGAATCCCTGCGGTAACTGTGCAGGGTGCCTCTGCCCGGCGGGGAGTGTGTGGTGAGTGAGGTACACTCCGCCCAAGCCGAAAGCGAGGGCGAGCACCGCAGCCGCTGCTGTCCAGGGGAGATGGGGTCTGCGTGGCAACTTCGTGGCGACTTTCGCCCAATGCATCTTCGTCAGGTTGGGTGCGGGAATCGCGCGGGCAGTCGCACCGCGCAAGTCCTCGAGAATCTCGTCTAGCGGCCGTTTCACTCCTTCTCACCCCCAGCAAGCATCGATCGTAAGGCACCCCGAGCACGGTGGAGACGGCTCCGTACCGTACCTGCCGGAAGACCGAGCAGGTGTCCGATTTGCTTTGGCGTCCAGCCTTCGTAGTAGTGCAGCACAACCACTTCACGCAGCGGTATCGCTAGCTCCTGTACAGCCTCGACGACGTCGCGCTCCTCATAGAGGTCAGCCGGGTCGTCTACCGGCGAGTCACACCACTCGATCAGCGGCACCTCGTGCCGGCGCCCTTGAGCGCGCAATGCATTCAATGCCTTGTTGTGTGTGACCCGTGCCAACCATCGCGAGGGTTCCCGTATCAGGTGCAACGCGTGAACGGCGGCGATTAGGACTTCCTGGGCCACGTCCTCGGCGAGAGCACTGTCGCCAGTGTAGAGGCGTGCTGCGCGGTGAACGTCCGGACCGTAGCGCTCTACGAACTCCTCGGCCGTCGTTCGGCTCACCTCCCACTTAGACGACACCGGCGGCAGGCTCCGCGTTCGCGCGGAGCACCGTTCTGAGCGGCGCACTCCGGCTTCAGTGTCGAACAATGGGTTACTAACATGATTTTATCGGTCACCGGTTGGCGCAGTGTAATGGGACGCTCCGGTGTGCTGAAAGCCGACGAGCTGAGCAGAAGCTCGACGTAACTCTGGCGGGCAAACTTTATTGTAGAAAATCGCCCCAGTAGCACTGCAGGGACAACCATTAGAGAATAGGGTTCCCTGCAAAGAGCGTCCGAACGACAGCGGGGTTCAGGGCTCTTACTTGGACAGACATTATTGTCAAAGTCCAGCGAAATAAACCGGGCTTCAGCGTTTACTCTACCGTGACGCTTTTGGCCAAATTGCGCGGCTGGTCGATGGGGCAACCGCGCGCTTCGGCCACTTCCACTGCCAGCAACTGCAGCGGAAGGGCCCCGAGCAGGTACGCCCCAATGCGCTCCTTAAGCGGTAGGGTAACCTGCAGCGTGGCACCGAGTTCGCTACCGACAGCGACGCCGTAAGCCCCCCTTGCGGTGGCCTCCGCGAGAGAGCTGCGAAGCTTTACGGCATGCCTCGGGTCCGTGACGCAGACGATCACAGGCACGCGTTGATCAACGAGCGCCAGCGGGCCGTGCTTCAGTTCTCCAGCCGCGAACGCCTCGCTCCAGACGTAGGACAGTTCCTTGAGCTTGAGGGAACCTTCGCGCGCCAAGCTGAGATCCTGGCCGCGCCCGAGGAAAATGACGCCCGGGGCCTGGGCGCACGTTTCGATCAGCTCCTTGGGCAGATGGAACGCGGCGAGGAAGTCTTCGGCAACCGTCGGCACCGCCCGCAGGGCATGCAGATCGGTGGGGGAGAGCGGACGCTGGTGCGCCTGTGCCAGGGCCGCCGTGAGGAGTTCAAGAGCGATGACCTGCGTCGTGAACGCCTTCGTCGACGCCACAGAAATCTCGAAGCCCGCCCTGAGGTCCAGGACGTAGTCGCTCTCGCGCGCGATTGTCGATGCCGGCGCGTTCACCAGCGATAGTACCGTTGCGCCGAGGTCTCGGGCGTGGCGCAAGGCCGCCAGGGTGTCGATCGTCTCGCCCGACTGGCTGACCGCAATCGCCAGCGTGCCCGGTTCGAGGAAGGCTCGCGTGTCCCGGAACTCGCTGGCGAGTTCAGCCTGCGCGGGGAGGTGCACCACCTCTGCGAGGCGCTCCACGGCCATCTGGCAAGCGTGCAGCGACGAGCCCATCGCCAGAAAGACGATGCGTTCCACCGAGCGCAGGAACTCCTGGTCAATGCCGTCGTCGCCCAGGTTCACCTGGCCCACGTCGTCCAGCCGGCCCGCCATGACGCGCCGCCAGGCGATCGGCTGCTCCATGAGCTCCTTGCGGTAGAAGGTGCCGTGTTCGCCCGCATCGGGCAACTCGCCGTCGCCCTCGATCGGGTGCAGGGTCTTCGCGATCGGCTCAAGATCCTCCAAACGGAAGACTTCGATCTTACCTGGGCGGATGTCCGCGATCTCCCCGTCGTCCAGGTAGATGCACTCACTGAGCCAGGGAGCGAGCGCGATCGCTCCTGATGCCACGTAGGCCTCGTTCTCGGTTGCGCCGATGGCGATCGGACTCGTGCGGCGCACCGCCACGAGTCGGTCCGGCTGGTGCACATCCATGACGAGCAGGGCGTAGGCTCCCTCGCACCTGCGCGCAACCTCGCTCAGGCGCGCGCGAAGATCCGCCGGCCCCGTTTCGAGCAGATGGGCCACGAGCTCGGAGTCGGTCTCGGAGCGCAGCACGTGCCCGGCTTCGAGCAGTTCGGAGCGCAACTCGTCCGCGTTCTCGATGATGCCGTTGTGGACGATCGCGATTTCGCCCTTGCAGTCGGTGTGCGGATGGGCATTACGGTCCGAGACACCGCCGTGCGTCGCCCAACGCGTGTGCCCGATGCCGATGTGGCTCGGCGGCGGCGGGGACTCGGCCAAGACTTCCTCGAGAACCCGAAGGGCTCCCGCCTTGCGCCGCAAATAGATGCTGCCTTCGTCCTCGAGCGCGATGCCCGCCGAATCGTAACCGCGGTATTCCAGGCGCTTGAGGCCGCCCAGGAGCACTTCGGCCGCCTGTTTCGGCCCTACGTAGCCCATGATCCCGCACATACGCGAAAACACCCCTTCTGACCGCATGTGAACGCGAGACTCGCGCAGGCCATGCAGATAGAGGGGTGCGCAAACGCGACCCTCGCCTGCCGACCCTTTTCCCCCGAGGGATCGCTCCCTGGCTTTGTGAGGTCTTTGACGGTCCAGGCCAACCGGGGGTCACCCGCCGAAAGCTCCGAGATCCCCCACCTCGTCCACTCGCCCGAAGGCGAGTGCTGGCGCTTGTATGTGTTTGCATGGCGATGCGTTGCGATGTGTCGCGACGCTCACTGGACCGAGTTTCGCACGCGAGGGTGAGGCGCGCAAGTGCCTCTACCTGGCTCGTGTGCTATACTGTACGCATTCTGATCGCGGGGGGACCGTGGCAAAGGAGCGCTTAACCATGGATATCCTTTCGCCGGTCCACCTCATCATCATCCTGGCGATCGCCCTGTTGCTGTTCGGACCCAGGCGACTGCCCGAGCTGGGACAAGGCCTCGGCAAGACGATCAGAGAATTCCGCAAGGCCATGCAGGAAGGATCGGACGCCGCGGATAAGCCCGCCGCTCCGCCCTCCAAGGAGGAAGAGCTTCGCTGATGCTCCCCCGCTCCAGATGACGCCGGAGCACTTGCGTGAGCTACTAACCCAATATGGCTACCCTTTGCTTTTGTTGGTCAGCACGATCGAAGGCACGGGCATGCCCGGCCCGATCGAGCTGTTTTTTGTTGCTGCAGGCGTGCTGATCGGCCGTGGCGAGATGTCTCTCACCATGGTGTGGCTGGTCGTGACGCTGGGCAACGTGCTTGGCAACGCGATCGGCTACGGCGTGGGTAGAATGGGCGGCAGGCCGCTCCTGGACCGGGCCATGCGCATGTTGCACATACCGCCCAGGGCCATGCAGCGCGTCGAGGAGTGGTTTGGCCGCTACGGCCTCTTCGCTCAGGCGATCTCGCGCTGGATCGGGGTGACACGGACCCCCGCGATCCTGGGCGCGGGCGTGGTGCGCGCTCCACTCCTGCCCTACCTGCTCGGATCACTGATCGGTGACGGCATCTGGGCTCTCTTCTGGTCGTTGCTTGGCATGGGCATCGGCAAGGGCGTCGAGAGTCTCATCAATCACGGCGCCGGGCTGATCACGCTCGCCGTGGTTGTGGTGGCCGCGGCCGCCCTGGTGTGGTGGTGGCTGCTGCGCCGGTCGCGTAGCCAGGGGTAGGAGACGGAGACCTTCAGCCTGGGCATGCAAAGTTTACTGAACGGCGTTCGGGTTTAATGCCTTGAACCCGCACCGAACGTCCGGGCATAATCGCCTCCTGTGGAGGCGATGGGCATTGTTGGTCAAGGTTGGCAAGGACGGGCTGGTCGAGATCCCCGCAGAAGTGCGCCAGAGCCTGGGCCTGGCCCCCGGAACCTACTACCGGATCCTTCAGCGTGGACAAGACATGGTTCTGCAGCGGCTCGAGGACGCGCATGTGCGCTGCTTGACGCTGGAGATGGGCGCAGATACAATACATTCCGCTAGTAGCACTCAGCACGAGTGAGTGCCAACAAGGAGGAGGGATCCTGTGCTCAGGCCGCTCGGTGACCGCATCGTGGTCAAGGTTCTTGAGGCAGAGGAGAAGACGGCAGGCGGTATCATCCTGCCGGACACCGCTAAGGACAAGCCCCAGGAGGGCGAGGTCATCGCCGTCGGATCGGGTCGGATGCTGGAGAACGGCAACCGCGTCGAGCCGGAGGTCAAGGTCGGCGACCGGGTCATCTTCTCGAAGTACGGCGGGACCGAGGTCAAGATCGGTGACGTCGAGTACCTGATTGTCCGCGAGCAGGACCTGCTCGCGATCAAGTAAGCCAAGACTAGTTAGGGAGGGTTCAGGAGAGCATGGCGGCAAAGCAGCTTCTGTTCGACGTCGACGCGCGCAAGTCCCTGGAGCGGGGCGTCACCGCCGTCGCCAACGCGGTGAAGGTCACCCTTGGCCCGAAGGGGCGCAACGTGGTGCTCGACCGCAAGTTCGGCTCGCCGATCATCACCAAGGACGGCGTGACCGTCGCCAAGGAGATCGAGCTCGAAGACCCGTACGAGAACATGGGC
>JAJZIE010000027.1 GCA_021810725.1 Bacillota bacterium
TCTCGACTTCGTCATACGCTAGGAGCCGATAGCCGATCCCGAGCCGATCGAGCCGATCGGTGGCAGGCGTCCGCATTCTCCATCGCCTCCGTCGCCGCATCATCTTGGCCGTGTCCGGGCGTTGGAACATTGACACTCGCAGGGCTCAGTCCCACAATGAATAAGGTTACGAGGCGCGGCGTTCCATGGGAATGCAGCGCGCAGCAGGAGGTGGCCCCTCTTGGTTTGTACTCGTTGTCAGCATCCCATTTACCGGACCGACAAGGCAACCGAGATGACCGCATACGCCGAGCTCGTTCTCTTCCCGCTCGGGCGCATCCGCGCTCTGGCGCGCAAGCCGGACCACACCTACGTCGCACTCATCGAGTGCCCCAACTGCGGTCGGGAGAACGACGTCCCGATCGATTTCTGATCTCTCGGGAGCCCAAAAGGGGGGAGCGTATTGTTTGAGGGTGTCGGAAACATTCTGAAGGGCCTGGGCATCACCCTCAAGATCTTTACGACGATGCCCAACCAGACGGTCAGCTGCCCGGAGAAGAAGCGGGAGCTGCCGCCACGCTACCGCGGCGTGCACAAGCTGCGCAAGTACTCGGACGGCATGGAGCGCTGTGTTGGCTGTGAGCTTTGCGCAGCGGCCTGCCCGGCGTACGCCATCACCGTCGTCGCCGAGGAGAACGACCCGGAGCACCCGGTCAGTCCTGGCGAGCGCTACGCCGCGCGCTACGAGATCGACTACCTCCGCTGCATCTTCTGCGGCGAGTGCGAGCGCGCGTGCCCGGTGGACGCCATCGTGCTGACACCGCAGCCGTTGCCGCCCTTTATCAGTCGGCGGCAGGTCGTCATGACCAAGGAGGACCTCCTGGAGCCGTATCCCGGCGGCGACCCGCCGGCGTTCCACCTCCACCCGTGGGAGGACGCGCCGGATCGCATCGACCGCTGGCCGCTGCCGAACGAAAAACTGCCGAGCCCCCGCTGAGACTACAGAAGAACGGTGCCGCCCGCGTGGGCGGCACCGCCTTTTTTGCTTGGGGAGCTCAGGCGAGTTCGGGATAGAGCGGGAAGCGGCGACAGAGGCCCAGGGCCTGCTCGCGGATCTCCTGAAGGCGCGCCGGGTTCTCCCGGCCCTTGATCGCCTCGTCGATCATGCCGCCGATCTCGCGCATCTCGGCGGCGCGGATGCCGCGCGTCGTCAGGGCCGCCGTACCGATGCGCACACCGCTCGTCACGAACGGCGAACGCTTCTCACCCGGCACCGTGTTCTTGTTCACGGTCATGCCAGCCTGCTCGAGCGCGTGCTCGACGTCCTTGCCCGTAAGATCGTCGCGGTCCACGAAGGACATCAGCAGGAGGTGGTTGTCGGTGCCGCCGGAGACGAGCCGGTAGCCGCGCCGCACGAGTTCCCCGGCGAGGGCCTGGGCGTTCTCCCGCACCGCCTTCTGGTACTCCTTGAACTCTGGTCGCATCGCCTCGCCGAAGGCCACGGCCTTGGCGGCGATGATGTGCTCGAGCGGGCCGCCCTGCAGACCCGGGAAGACGGCCTTGTCCACGACTGGGCCGAGTTCGCGCGAGGTCAGGATGAACCCCCCGCGCGGACCGCGCAGGGTCTTGTGCGTCGTCGACGTGACGATGTCCGCGTAGCCGACGGGGCTCGGGTGCTCGCCCGCGGCGACAAGGCCGGCGATGTGCGCCATGTCCACCATCAGCTTCGCGCCCACGAGATCCGCGATCTGCCTCAGGCGCGGGAAGTCGATGATGCGCGGGTAGGCCGAGGCGCCGGCCACGATGAGTTTCGGGTGATGCTGCTTTGCGAGGGATTCGACCTCGTCGTAGTCGATCTGCTCCGTCTCGGGGTTCAGCCCATAGGCGACGAAGTTGTAGTCCTGGCCCGAGAAGTTCACCGGGCTGCCGTGCGTCAGGTGCCCGCCTTCGCTCAGCTTCATGCCGAGCACGGTATCGCCGGGCTTGATCGTCGCATGGTAGGCCGCCATGTTCGCCGGCGCGCCGGCGTGCGGCTGGACATTCGCGAACTCCGCGTGGAACAGGGCGCAGGCCCGGTTCCTCGCGAGCTCCTCCACCTCGTCCACCACATGGCAGCCGCCGTAGTAGCGGTGGCCGGGGTAGCCCTCGGCGTACTTGTTGGTCAGCACGCTGCCCATGGCTTCCAGCACGGCCAGGGACGTGAAGTTCTCGGAAGCGATCAGTTCGAGCGTCTCCCGCTGACGGGTCAGCTCCGCGCCGATCAGGCGCCGGATCTCGGGATCGGTCTCAGCGAGCAATGTCGGATACCTCCTTGGAGCGTCCCGCCCACCAGGCCGAGAACGCCCGCACTAGGGCGTCCCGAACCTCGCGGCGACTCGGCTCGCGGCCTGTCGCCTGGCCGAGGTCGGTGGCGCGGCGGCGCATGGCCTCCGCGTACCGCTCCGGATCGCGTGGCGCGAAGATGCGCGCCCAGAGTCCGTAGTCGAGGCTGAGCGGCAGGGCGCCGTGCTGCAGCAGCACACCGAGATGGCGCACCTGGGCAGACCCCAGGAGCTTGCGCCCTCCCGCCTCGATCTCGTACCACGAAGGCTGTTGGAAGCAGTTTTCGTCCCGTCCAGGCTGCCCGGGGTCCCCCGCAAGGCCCACGTCCGCTCCAAGCGAGCGCAGGGCCGCCAGAAGAGGGCGGGCGATCTCGAGATAGGTGGATCGCACGTCGCCGGGCAGGTCCTCGGTCGGCACGATGAAGGCGTAGGTCACCTCGTCCTGGTGCAAGACCGCCTTTCCGCCCGTCGGGCGCCTGACGAGGTCGACGCCCATCTCCCCGAGAAGGTCCGGGCTGAAGGCGTCCGGGTTCTGCCCGTAGCCGAGGGAGAGCGTCGGCCGACTCCACCCGTAGAGGCGAAGGCGCGGCTGGCCATCCGAGCGCACGAGATCGGCGAGGGCGAGATCCCTGGCCATGTTATAACGGCCGGAACGGTCGCCCTCGCGCAGGATCAGGAGCTCAGCCACCGAGGCGCTCGAGGAGCTTGGGCTCCTTCACGGCCCTCGCCTCGTCGAGCCGGCCCACCACGGTGTTGTGCGGCGCGGTCTTGACGTACTCCGGATTCTCGCGGCCCTCGTCGACGATGCGGTTGAGCGTGTCGGCGAAGCCCTTGAGCGTTTCCTTGGTTTCCGTCTCGGTCGGCTCGATCATCATCGCCTCGTGGACGATGAGCGGGAAGTAGACCGTCGGCGGGTGGTAGTCGAAGTCGAGCAGGCGCTTTGCGATGTCGAGCGTCTTGACGCCCTGCTGCCGCACCAGATCTTCCGGCGGCGCCACCACGAACTCGTGCTTCGGGATGCGGTCGAACGGCACGTCGAAGTGGTCCTTGATCAGGCTGAGGACGTAGTTCGCGTTCAGCACCGCGTCGTCGGCCACCTCGCGCAGTCCCTCGCCACCGAGCGCCCGGATGTAGGTGTAGGCTCGCACGAGGACGCCGAAGTTGCCGTAGAACGAGCGCATCTGGCCGATCGAGTTCTTCAGGTCGTAACTCAGGTGGAAGTGGCCGTTCTCGTTCGTGACGATGGGCATCGGCAGGAAGTCCCGGAGGTGCGCCTTGACACCCACGGGACCCGCGCCCGGGCCGCCGCCGCCATGCGGCGTCGAGAACGTCTTGTGCAGGTTCAGGTGGACGATGTCGAAGCCCATGTCGCCCGGACGCGAGTGGCCGAGCACCGCGTTCAGGTTGGCGCCATCGTAATAGAGCAGGCCGCCGGCCGCGTGGATGATCTCCGCGATCTCGGTGATCCGCTCGTCGAATACGCCGAGCGTATTCGGGTTCGTCAGCATGAGGGCCGCCGTCTTCTCCGACGCCAGCTGGCGCAGTGCGTCGACGTCGACGCCACCGCGCTCGTCGGATGGGACGTGCACCACCTCGAAACCGGCCATGGCCGCCGTCGCCGGGTTGGTGCCGTGCGCGGAGTCGGGCACGATCACTTGGGTGCGTCCGGCGTCACGGCGCGACTCGTGGTA
The DNA here is from genome assembly GCA_021810725.1 of Bacillota bacterium. Lineage (GTDB taxonomy): Bacteria > Bacillota > Sulfobacillia > JAJZYS01 > JAJYTV01 > JAJZQO01. The sequence continues at coordinate 3,992 of JAJZIE010000027.1, forward strand.
GGCGCGGACGATCAGGATGCCGGTGAGTTCGCCATGCGCGCCGGCCGCCGGCTGCAGCGAAACGGCGTCCATGCCCGTGATCTCGCCAAGGTCGCGCTGGAGTTCCCACATCATCTGCAGGGCGCCCTGGACGGTCTCCTCCGGCTGGTACGGGTGCAGCTGCGCGAAGCCTGGCAGCCGAGCGGTATCCTCGTTGATCTTGGGGTTGTACTTCATCGTGCACGAACCGAGCGGGTAGAAGCCGGTGTCGACGCCGTAGTTGCGGCGCGAGAGACCGGTGAAGTGGCGCACCGCCTGCACCTCGGAGAGCTCCGGCAGCGCAAGCTCCGAGCGGATCTCCCCGGCCGGCAGGTAGGCGCCCAGGTCCACCTTGCGGCTGGGCAGGTACTCGGTGCCGCGCCCTGCCTCGTGTTCCTCGAAGATCGTCTTCATGCCTCGACCCCCTGCAGCACGTCGAGGAGCTTCGCGATCTCCTCGGTGGTCCTCTTCTCCGTGACGGAGAGCAGCATGTGGCCGGGCAGTTCGGGGTAGAAACGCTCGAGGTCGAGCGGCCCGAGCATGCCCGCCTTGAGCATGGCTGCCTGCACGTCCTTGACGCTGGCCTTGCCGCGCAGCGCCACCTCGAAGGCGTAGGGGCCGGAGAACGCCAGGTCGACGCCCTGCGTCCCGCCGATGCCGTCGCCGAGGCGGTGCGCCCCCTCGATCGAGAGCGAAGCGGCCTGCCTGAGGCCGTCCGGGCCGAGCAGCGTGGTGTAGATCGTCGCCGCCAGGGCCATCAGCCCCTGGTTGGTGCAGATGTTCGAGGTGGCCTTCTCGCGCCGGATGTGCTGCTCGCGCGTCTGGAACGTCAGCACGTAGCCCCGGTTGCCGTCCTTGTCGGCGGTCTCGCCGACGATACGGCCAGGCAGGCGCCTCAGATAGGTCTGGCGCGCCGCCATGAAGCCGAGGTACGGGCCGCCGAACGACGCCGCGATGCCGAGGCCCTGCGCCTCGCCCACCGCCACGTCGGCGCCGTAGGCCCCAGGCGGGCGCAGGACCGCGAGCGAGATGGGGTCCGCGACGGCGATGTAGAGCGCGCCCTTGTCGTGGGTGGCCTTGACGAGGCTGTCGACGTCCTCGAGGAGACCGAAGAAGTTCGGGTGCTGCACGATGACGCAGGCTGCGCCCTCGGCCGCCCCGGCGATGTCCTCGGCCGCCGCGCGCCCGTCCCTCAGCGGCAGCTCGACGACCTCGAGCCCGCGGCCGTGCGCGTAGGTCCTCAGGACCGCGCGGTACTGCGGGTCCACCGAGCGCGCCACCACGATGCGCTCCCTGCCCGTCTGGCCCCAGGCCAGCATGGCCGCCTCCGCGACAGCGGTGGCGCCATCGTAGAGCGAGGCCTGCGCGATGTCGAGACCGGTCAGGGCGGCGATCAGCGACTGGAACTCGAAGATCGCCTGCAGGGTGCCCTGGCTGATCTCCGGCTGGTAAGGCGTGTAGGCCGTGTAGAACTCCGAGCGGCGCAACATCTCGCCGACGACCGACGGCACGTAGCGGTCGTAGGCGCCGCCGCCAAGGAACGAGACGTACTTGCCCATGTCGAAGTCGCGTGCGGCTAGGCTCGAAAGCAGCCGCGCCACTTCGCTCTCCGGAAGTCCGTCGGGCAGGTTCAGGGGACGATCGAGGCGTACCGCCGCCGGCAGATCGGAGAACAGCTCGTCGACGGACGAGGCCCCGATCTGGCGCAACATCTCGCGCCGATCCTCCTCGGTATGCGGAGTGAAGCGCATGTCAGTGCCCGCCCTCCTGGAGGGCCCCGTAGGCCTGGGCGTCCAACAGGGCCTGGACCTCGCCGTCGTCGGCGATCTCGATCTCGACGATCCAGCCCTGGCCGTACGGGTCCTGGTTCACGAGTTCCGGCGTGTCGACGAGGGCCTGGTTAACGGCCACGACCTTGCCGGTGATCGGCGCGAAGACGTCGGAAACGCTCTTCACGGACTCGACGACACCGAAGGCCTCGCCCTGCTTGACCGCGCGGCCCACCTCGGGAAGCTCGACGAACACGACGTCACCCAGCTGATCCTGCGCGAAGTCGGTGATGCCGACGCGGCCGGACTTGCCTTCGGGACGCAGCCACTCGTGGTCCTCTGTGTAACGGAGCTCGGACGGTGTCTTCACTTGCCACTCCTCCTGTAGAACGGCCTCTTGATGACTTCGGCGGGAATCGCTCGTCCACGCACCGAGACCGCGATGCGCGTGCCCACCTGTGCGTACTCGGCAGGGACGAAGCCGAGTCCGATCGCCTCGCCAAGCGTCGGCGAGAGCATGCCGCTCGTCACGACGCCGATCTCCTCGCCCGATGGGCTCGTGATCGGGTAGCCGTGCCGCGCAATGCCGCGTTCCGCGAGCTTGAAGCCGACCAGCCGCCGCTTCGGGCCGCCCGACTCCTGCTCCTCCTTGAGGGGGCCGAGGCCGATGAAGTGGTCCTTCTCGAGCCGCACCCAGTACTTGAGCCCGGACTGCAGCGGCGTGTGGTCCTGGTCGAGCTCCTGCCCGTAGAGCGGCAGGCAGGCCTCGAAGCGCAGCGAGTCCCTGGCGCCCAGGCCGCAGGGCAGGATGCCATACGGCTCACCGGCCCGCAGGATCTCCCGCCAGACGTGGACGGCGTCCTCGGGACGCACGTAGATCTCGAAGCCGTCCTCGCCGGTGTACCCCGTCCGCGAGACCCAGAGCGCCTTGCGTCCAGCGATCTCGATGTCCGGCTGCACCCAGAAAAAGGCGATCTTGTTGAGGTCGAAGGAGGTCAGGCTCTGCAGGATCTCCTGCGCCTTCGGCCCCTGCAGGGCCATCTCCGCCGTCTTCGCCGAAATGTCCTCCGCCTGCACGTCCGGATAGAGCCGCTGACGCTGCTCCATCACCCAGGCGACGTCCTTGTCGGTGTTCGAGGCGTTCACGACGAGCAGCACGTGCCCCGGCTCCAGCCGGTAGACGAGGAGGTCGTCGACGACGCCGCCGTGCTCGTAGCACATCGGGGAGTACAGCACCTGGTTCTCGGCAAGCTTCTGGCAGTCGTTCGTCACCAGTTCGTCGGCGAACTCCAGCACCCGCTCGCCATGCAGGTCGATCTCGCCCATGTGCGACACGTCAAACAGCCCTGCCCGCTGCCGCACGGCCTCGTGCTCCGCCAGAATCCCGGCCGGGTACTGCACGGGCATGTCCCAGCCGCCGAAGTCCACCATGCGCCCGCCGAGCGCCAGGTGCTCCTCGTAGAGCGGTGTCCGCTTTCCCATTCCCATGCCTCCTGGGCCGCCCCCGGGCGACCCCCTTTCAGATTCTAAGGTTCCACGGTTCTGCGAAGCCGGATCGCGTCTGGCGACGCGTCCCTGCGGTCTCCGGCCCGTTTTCCCCACCTATGGGCCCGTTCTGCCCATATGGTGCGCGATGGATTCTCAGACCGGTTCGGGGCGCAGCCGCATCCCCCAAAGCCAGATCGTGCCCGCCAGGCCGAGGAGTCCGATCACCGCGGCGATCATGTAGAGGCTGCCGAACCTAGGCAGCACGCTGCCGTAGACAGCCGACCCGATCGCCACGCCGAGTGCCCGGAACGTCCCCAAAAGTGCCTGGGCGGAACTGGCCTGCGCCTTCGGTGCGAACCCCAAAACAAGATACTGCAACGGAGACCCCATGGTAAGGCCCACTCCGCCCCCCAGCAGCAAAAGTCCCCCGACCATGCCAACGAGCCCATCCGACCGGGCCATGATGAGGGAGCCGGCCGCCATCAGGACGAAGCCCGCCGAGAGCAGCGCGCGGGGGCCCAGACGGTCTGCCAGGCGCCCGCCGTAATAGGCCGTCGCCGCGCTCGCCACGGCCATGGGCAGGAGGGCGGTGCCGGACGCAGCCTCGCCCAGGTGCAAAAGCCGCATGGCGTAGAGCGGCACGAAGAGCGCCACCGCTGTCGCGGCCGCGCTCAGACCGCCGAGCAGATAGGCGGGCACAAGCCGGCCGCCGCCCTGGAAGATCGGGACGGCGGCGGAACGCTCCCAGAGGATGAGATTGGGCAACAGGAGCACGCCGAAGACGAGACTCGCCCAGCCGAGCGGCAGGGCGCCGCGCTTCAGCATCTCGAACCCGAGAAGAACGGCCGCCGCGAGCAGTGCGGTCAGGGAAGCTCCCTGCACATCGGCCGGCCCTGGTACCGCATGGGTCCCTTCGGAGACGTAGAGGACCGCCAACACGGCCACACCGAGCCCGATCGGCGCCGTGGCGAGGAAGAGCCAGTGCCAGCCCAGGCTCGCGACGATGAGCCCCCCGATCGGCGGGGCGACAATCGCGGCGATGCCGTACACGCCACCCAACACGCCGAGCATGGCGCCCCGCCGGTCGGCCGGGAAGGCCTGTCCGATCTCGGCGCTCGCCAGAGGCATCAGGGCGGCGGCCCCAACCGCCTGCAGGCCGCGACCCACGAGCAGCGACAGGGCGCCGGAACTGACGCCGGCGAGGATCGAGCCGGCGGCGAACAAGACGCCGCCTGCGGCGAACAGCTTCCGGCGTCCGTGTCGGTCGCCCAAGACCCCGAGAACCGGCAGCGCGGCCCCGTAGACGATCCCGTAGAGGGTCACGAGCCACGTGGCCAGCGCGGTCGGAAGGTGAAGCGCCGCAGCGATCGGCTGAAGCCCCGGCGCTAGGAGACTCAGGTCCGCCGCGCCCAGGAACACGCCGAGAGCGAGCGTCGCAATGAGGCCCTTCTGCGCGGTCGACAAATGAGGATCCCTCCAGAACAGCCTTGCGGCTGCGACGGATTTCGCATGCGTTCGCCCGATTTCCTCTTGAAGCGCATTCTCTCCAGGTTCGTCCTGCGCAACCAAGACAGCGGTTCGGTCCGAACGGAACTCGTCCTCGCCGCCCTGAAGTGCTACGCTTCGGGGCAGTCTTTGCGTGGGGGAATGCCCCGATGTCCGTACAGCCAAACGCAATCCGCTCGCCATTCGGCGAGCGTCCCATGCTCGTGTTCTGGGAAACGACCAAGGCCTGCCTGCTCGCTTGCCGGCACTGTCGCGCGACCGCGCAGCCGAACCCGCTGCCGGGGCAGCTCGACAAGGCGGAGGGCATGCGTCTTCTGCGCTCGATCCGCTCCTTCGGCGATCCTGCGCCCGTGATCGTCTTCACGGGCGGGGACCTCGTACTGCGCGACGACATCTTCGACCTGATCGCCGAAGCCGATCGCCTCGGCCTGCACGTCGCGGCCGCCCCTGCCGCGACGCCGCTTCTGGACCGTCCGATGCTGAAGCGTCTCAAGGACGCGGGCGTCCAGTCCGTGTCGCTGAGCCTCGACGCGCCGGGCGAAGTCCACGACGGCATCCGCGGCGTCCCCGGCACCTACGATTTGACGCTCGCGGCGACGCGGCACGCGCTCGACGTCGGGCTCAAGGTCCAGATCAACACGGTCGTGATGCGGTCGACCCTCGAGACGCTGCCGGAGATCGCCGCCCTGCTGCTCAACGAGGGCGTCCCCATCTGGGAAGTCTTCTTCCTGATCGTGACGGGACGCGCAGGCGAGAAGGACGAGCTCGCGCCGTCGGAACAGGACGACGTCTGCCACTTCCTGCTCGACACATCCCGCTACGACATGCTGGTGCGCACCGTCGAGGCGCCGTTCGTGCGCCGCGTGCTGCGCGAACGCGAATCCGGCAAGGATGGCGGAGCCCTCCACGCCCGACTGCGCGAGAATCTCTGGCGTCTCGCCGGCCCGCCCGCGCGCCCAGTGCGCATGGGGACCCGAGGTACGCTCGACGGCGACGGCATCCTCTTCGTCGCCCACGACGGCACCATCTCGCCGGGCGGCTTCCTGCCGCTCGAGCTCGGCAACGTCCGCAAGGACGATCTGGTCGAGGTGTACCGCTCACACCCGCTGCTCCAGCGCATCCGCCGCCGCGAGTTCGCCGGGCGCTGCGGACAGTGCGACCACCGCGACGTCTGCGGCGGCTCGCGCGCAAGGGCCTATGCCTCGTTCGGCGATCCGTTCGCGTCCGACCCGGCCTGCCCGCTCGCCGCCGCAGAACTTTTTCAGTGATGTAGAGCCTGGACGAACGACAGCACCGCCGGGCCGAGCAGCACGATGAACATGGCCGGGAAGACGAGGAAGATCAGCGGGAAGAGCATCTTGATCGGCACCTTGAGTGCCGCCTCCTGCGCCCTCTGACGCCTGAGGGCCCGCATCTGCTCGCTTTGCGCTCTCAGCACGGAAGCGATGCCGACGCCGAGTTCGTCCGCCTGCACCACCGCGCTGACGAACGCAGTCAAATCCGGCAGGTCCATGCGCTGCGCGAGGTCCCTGAGGGCCTCGGCCCTTGGCCTGCCCAGCTGCAGCTCGCGCAGGAGGCGCCCGAACTCCCCGGCGACCGGCTCGCCGAAGCGTCCCGTCACGCGGGCGAGGGCGGCGTCGAAGCCGAGTCCCGCTTCCACGGACACCGACAGGAGGTCCATGACGTCCGGAAGGTGCCGCACCATCTGTTGCTGTCTCGCCGTCGCCCGCCGCGCCAGCCAGAAGTCCGGCAGCCGCCAGCCCAGGACGGCCAGAGCGAGGGCGATCAAGATCGCCGCGCCGCCGAACAGGGCAGGCAGCAGGCCGACGACCGCAAGAAGGAAGCGGCTCGCGAGCAGCACGCCCGGCGTCGTTGGATTGCCCGCGCGCTCGATGCGCTTTTGCAGAAGCTCGCCCTGCCGCTGGGGCAGATAGCGCAGGAGCGCCTGCGAGAACTCCTCGAAGAGGGGCCGCAGGACACGGTCGACAATGCCCCGCTCCGGATCCGCGGACGCCCCCTGCCCGCCGCGATGCCGCACGACGCGCTCGAGCTGCAGGCGCTCGAGCTCCTGCACGGTGCCGGGGGCGACAATGTAGAGTCCCAGGCTGTAGCCGAGCGCAATGGCCAGAATGATGGCGATGACCTGCATGGCTAGACCTCGATCCGCACGACGCGGCTCAGCACGAAGAAGCCCACGACCTCGAACATCGCCGCCAGGATGAGCAGCATTCGTCCGATGCCCGGCTGGAACATGGGGCCGACGAAGGCCGGGGCTATCAGGGCCATCAGCACCAAAAGCCCGATCGGCAGGAGCCCGATGATCACCGACGACATGCGGCCCTGCGCCGAGAGCGCACGCACCTCGGCCTGCAGGCGCACGCGCTCGCGAATGGTCTGCTGGATGCGGTCGAGCACCTCCGCGAGGTTCCCTCCGACCTGCCTCTGGATCTGGACCGCCGTGACCATCAGGGAAAGGTCGGGGGAGCCGGCCCGCTGGGCGAGGTTCTCGAGCGCCTCGTCCACCGGCACCCCCACCCGCGTCTCCGCGAGCATGCGCTCGAATTCCTGGCCGAGCGGACCCTTGGTCTGCCGCGCGCAGGCGTCGAGCGCCTGCAGCAGGGAGAAGCCCGCCCGCAGGGCGCTGGCGGTGCTGCCGAGAGCGTCGGGCAGCGCAAGGCCGATCTGCTTGCGCCGCTCCTGCGAGCGGCTGCCCAGGAAGATCGCGGGCACCGCGAGCAGAGCCGGCACCAGCAGCCAGAAGGCACCACCGAGCAGGAGGGCGAGTACGAGCCCCGCGGCGCCGAGGCCGAGACTCAGCAGCAGGAATTCGCCGGCCCGCAATTCGAGGTCCGCGGCACGCAGTCGACCTTCGAGGCTCTCCAGCAGCGCTTTGAGGACGGTGACGGCCTCAAGCGCGGCCACGATGCGCTCGCGCGGCGTCCGCGACGGTTCCTCGCGCACTGCCTCGGCCACCTGCGCCTGGCCGCGGCGCACCACGCTGCGAAGACGCCGCACCATCTGGGGATCGGGGGCCAGCACGGCCCAGATGCCGGCGAACGACAGGGCGAAGACCAATGCGAGCCCAAAAAGCCTAAGCATCGCGTCCGCCGCCCGTCTGGAAGATGTGCGGATCGACCGTGTGGCCGTAGGTCTCGAGGCGTTCCAGGAAACGCGGCCTGAGACCCGTCGGCGCGAAGCCGTCGCCCGGGCGGTAGCGGAAGAGGTCCTGCAGGACGATCACTTCCCCCTCCATGCCCTGCACCTCGGTGATGTGCGTAACCCGCCGGGAGCCGTCCCGCATGCGCTGGGCATGCACGATCAGGTCGAGGGCCGAGGCGATCTGCTCGCGGATGGCGCGCACCGGCAACTCGAACCCCGCCATCAGCACCATCGTCTCGATGCGCGAGAGCACGTCCCTTGGCGCGTTGGCGTGCACCGTCGTGAGCGAGCCGTCGTGGCCGGTGTTCATCGCCTGCAGCATGTCGAGCGCCTCTCCCGCGCGCACCTCGCCGACCACGATGCGGTCGGGACGCATGCGCAACGCGTTGCGCACGAGCTGGCGGATCGTGACCTCGCCCCGTCCCTCGAGGTTGGCGGGACGGGTCTCGAGCGCGACCACGTGGTCCTGCTGCAGCCTGAGTTCCGCCGCGTCCTCGATCGTGACGATGCGCTCATCGGAAGGAATGAAGGCCGACAGGCTGTTCAGGAGGGTCGTCTTGCCCGAGGCGGTACCGCCGGAGACCACGATGTTGAGCCGGCCGCGCACAGCGCTGCGCAGGAGCTCCACCATTCCTCCGCTGACGGTGCCGATCTGCTCGAGGTCATCCATGGTGAGCGCGCGCTCGGGAAACTTGCGGATGGTCAGCGATGGCCCGCGCAAGGCCAGAGGAGGGATGATCGCGTTGACGCGCGAGCCGTCCTTGAGCCTCGCGTCCACCATGGGACTGGACTCGTCGATGCGGCGTCCGAGCGGCGCCACGATCCGCTCGATCAGCTCGAGGATCTCCCTGTCGTCGCGGAAGCGCACCGCCGTCCGCTGCAGGCGACCCGCCCGCTCGACGTACACCTGGGCCGGTCCGTTGACCATGATCTCGTTCACGCTGGGGTCCTCCAGCAGCGGCTGCAGCGGCCCCAGGCCCACGATCTGCGCGTAGAGCGCCCCGACGAGGTTCTCCCGCTCGAGCGGGCCGAGGTCCGGCTCGTCGCGCAGAAGGGCGGAGATGCGCTCGCGCACCTCGGACTTCCACACCTCGTCGCTGGGCGACCTGTCGGGCATGTCCGCCGCCAGGCGCTGCTGCACCTGGAGGCGCAGCCGCTCGGCCCGGGTGGGCTCCGGTGCCACATCGGGCATCGGCCCCTCTTCTTCCCCGCCCCGCAGGCGACGATAGAGCGACATCCGCTACCCCTCCCCGCCGAGCGCCGCCACGCGCGGCCGCTCGAGGTCGTGCACGAGGTCGCCGCCGAGTCTGCCGACAGCCCGGGCGAGCGGCGAGCGCCCCCGCAGCAGCACGAGCGGCATGCCGATGTTGGCCGCGCGCACCGCCGCGTCACCATCGGAGGGCAGTGCGTGGCGGATGGGGTGGCTGAGCGCAGCCGAGATCTCGTCCTCCATCAGGCCCATGGCGGCGTTGCCGCGATTCAGGACCACCGACAGCTTTTCCTGTGGGTAGCCGAGCCGCTCGAGCAGGATGTCGAGGCCCTTGGCGGAGTTCTGCAGCGCCGGAATGTCCGGCGTCGTCACGAAGAGGATGCGCTCGGCCTCGTCGAGGGCGGTGATCACGCCTTCGCCGAAATCCACTGCGGTGTCGACGATCACCCAGTCGTAGGCTGTGCGCAGGATGCGCAGGATCTCCTGGACATAGTTGCGTTCCGGATCGCGCTTGCCCTCGCCGTCGACGAACGCCGCCAGGTCGGGCGTGGGCGGGCCGGCCAGAATGTCGACCTGGCTGTGGTCGGAGTGGCTCATCGCCTCGCCGATCGCCGCGAGCGTCATCGCGCCCGGGTGCCGGCAGACGTCGACGATCGTCGCCGTGGGCCGGATGCCGAAGAGGGTGGCGGCGCAGCCGAACTCGAGGTCGAGGTCGCAGAGCGCCACGCGCTGGTGGTGTCGCTCCGACAGTACGACCGCGAGGTTCGCGGCAAGCGTCGACTTGCCGACGCCGCCCTTGGTGCCGAATACCGTCACGACATGTCCGCGACGCGCGCGGCGCTCCACCTGGGCGAGCCGCGCCACCGCGGCCCTGAGTTCCCCGGGCTGCACGGGTTCCGCCAGGTAGTCCCGGGCCCCGGCCTGCATGGCGGCGCGCAGGGCATCCATGCCCGCGTCGCGCCCGATGACCAGCACCCGCACGCCGTACGACTGGTCGAGGTCGGCGCAGAGACCGAGGCATTCCGGATCGGCGTCGGCGTGGAGGACCACGAGATCGGGCCGCTCCTGGCGGGCGAAGGATCGCACGCGCGCCGGCGTATCGGCTTCGCGCACCGCACCGATGTCGCCCAGCACCTCCGCGAGGGCACTCCTGCGATGCGACGGGGCCATCAGAAGCAGACGCGCTTCCCGCTCCTGGCTCATGGCACGATCCCTCCCACCCGGATCTGCACCGTCGGTTTCGATCCGTCGCCAGGCGGGCGCAACAACAGAAGGAGCGAACCTTGCTGCTGGCCGAGGGCGATGGTGGCCGCCTCCTTGGGCGTCACGGCTAGGGTGACGAGCGAGTAGCCGGAACCGGAGCCGCTGCTGCCCGCAAGTCCCGTCGACAAGACGGCCACGTCCGGCACGATGACGGTGCTCTCGGCGGGCGCCGCGGGCTGGCCGTTCTGCGCCGCCTGCGCGCTCAGCGTAAGCAGCACGTCGACATGCGACCCGGGCACGAGGTTGCCGGCGACGCCGGAGACGCCATTGACGGACATGGTCAAGGCGCGATCGCCGCGCGGGATCTGATAGGCGAGGCCGGCGTCGTTCTCGGGCTCGATCTCGTCGCTGAGCACCGGCGCCCCCGCGCTCAGCGCCACCCTGGTCACCTGTCCCTGCGCGGAGCCGATGCTGGTGAGAGAACCTGGCAGGATCGCCGAAGGCGATACCTGTTGCAACTTGAGGTCGGAGGGAGTGAGGACGCTGCCCGCCGGCACCCCGGTCGCGGCGACCAGGAGCGGGGCCCGGCTGGCCGCCGGCCTGGTGGTCGCCTTGGCCACGACAAGCGTCACCACCAGCGCCGCGAGAAGAGGAACGATCACCCGCAAGAGCCTGCGTCTCGTCATTCGATCAGCCTCTCCGCCTGCAGGCCGTAGCTGCCACCGCTCCCGTACTGCCCGGACGTGACCGCGTCGAGGAACACTCCCGTCACCTCGCCATCGCAGTTCGCGCCGGTTAGAAAGAACGCGGCGAAGCCGAGGATGGTCACATCTGTGCGCCCCCCGCTCGGCGCCGAGATGATGGGCAGGTCCACCACCGCGGGCGAACTAAGCGGCACCGTGTCCCAGGCGTATCCAGCGCCCGCCGCTACCCGAGCGGCGAGCCCCTGCTGGGTTGGCCCCTCCATGTTGCCCGGCTCGGTCTCAAGCGTCTGTCCGACCGTCAGCGGCTGCTGGTAGCCGTCCTCGAGATTCTGTTCATAGGTGCTCGCGCCCGTACCGCCAAGGGCCAGACCGCCATAGTTGCCGTCGCTGCCCTCGCCGCCGCCGTCCTTGAGCACATAGGACTGCCCGTACACGAAATCGTTCCAGACGACGCCGAGCGGCATCGCCCCGGTCACCTGGGAAATCGGTCCCACTTGAACCGCCGACGTCTCCTGGAACGTTCCCTGGTCGATGCCGAAGAGGGACGCGAAGTAGTAGGCAATGCCGCCGCGGGTCGTCACGGTCACGACGGTACCCTGAGCGTTCACCTGCACCTGCACATCCGCGGAGGGCAAGCCGTTCCGCTCGGCCGTCGCGAGGGCGACCGATTTCGCTGACGAGGGATCCGCGG
>JAJZIE010000336.1 GCA_021810725.1 Bacillota bacterium
CGCGCATCTTGGGATATTCTCGGTCGAACTGCGTTACGAGCGCCTGTACTGCCAGTCCCGGAGGGCCGCCCGCGGAGTGGGATTCCCAAAACGAGATCTGCACGGGCTGGTGGGCAGCGCTCGCGGCCGGTTTGGCGGCGGTGCTGCCGCAGGCCGCGAGGAGGAGGGATGCGGCGGCGACGGTGGTGAGCGCTGCGGCTTGAACGGACTTCCGGTGTGCCATGATGGACGCCCCTCCCTTGTCGGACTCTGGCGGTGGATCCCGGGCGAGGTCCCGGCAGCGCATACGCGGCGATTCTGCTCGGCCCGAGGCCAAGACTGGCGGCCATCACCCCCCTCCCGAGGTCTCCCCCTACTCCTTCTGGGCCAGTTCCCCGCCGGCCACGGCGCGCACGATGTGGTGCTGCGTCAGGGCGAAGACGATCAGGATCGGGAGAAGGGCGAGCAGTGCGGCCGACGTCAGCTCTCGCCAGTTGGCCTGGTAGGCCTGCATGTAGTGGCTGAGCGCCAGTTCGATGGGCTGGATCTGGGGGCTGTTGGTCATGATCAGGGGCCACTGGAACTGGTTCCAGGAGGAGATGAAGGTCAGGAGTACGCTCGTCGCCACCGCGGGGCGCGCCAGCGGCAGCGCCACCCGGCGGATGTAGGTCAGCGTCGAGACGCCCTCGATCCGCGCGATGTCGCGGTAGCTCCTCGGAAGCTTCATGAAGAACTGCCGGAAGAGGAAGATCGTCGAGGTGTTCGCGGCGAAGGGCACGATCATGCTCGCGTACGTGTTGAGCATGTCCAGGTGGTAGAGGGTGACGTACTGCGGCACCAAAAGGGCCTGCTGCGGCAGCATCATCACGCCGAGGACGAGGTAGAAGTACCAGCTCTGTCCGGGGAACCGCACCTCCGCGAGGGCGTATCCCGCGAGGGCGCTCGTCGCGATCACGAGCGCGATGGTGGACGCCGTGATGAAGACGCTGTTGGCCACGTAGCGCAGCCACTGGGTGTGCAGCAGGACGTAGGCGAGAGGGCGCAGGTGGAAGAGCGGGACCCAGACGGGCGGCAGGCTGTAGGCGGCGCCGTGGAAGCCCGTCGCGATCACGAAGACCCAGTAGACCGGCGCGATGAAGAGCGCCGCGACGACGCCGCGCAGCACGTACGTTAGGACGCGCGCAGGCAATGGGCTCACCTCCGCTAGCGGTAGAAGACGTAGCGGTCCGCGATGCGCTTTTGCAAGAGTGTGAGACCCAGGATCAGGGCGAAGAGCACGATGCTCATCGCCGAGGCGAGCGAGAAGTGATCGTAGAGGAACGCCGTCTGGTAGATCAGCAGCGAATCCGTCGTCGTGGCGAACGCGGGCCCTCCGGCGCCGCCGTGCGGCCCGCCGGTCAAGGTGTAGATCTGCGAGAACGTCTGCATCGTGTTGATCGAGCAGAGCACCAGCACGAAGAAGGTGATCGGCCCGAGCATCGGCCAGATGACGCGCCGGAAGAGGAGCCATCCCCGCGCCCCGTCGACGTAGGCCGCCTCCAGCACCGCCCTCGGAATCGACGAGAGGCCCGCGAGGAACAGCACCGTGTAGAGCCCCACCGAGTGCCACAGGGTGTAGACCATCACCGACGGAAGGGCCCAGTGTACGCTCGAGAGCCAGTTGAGGTGCGGGAGGTGCAGGAACGAGAGGGCGGCGTTCGCGAGCCCGAACTGGGGGTTGAAGATCCAGATCCAGATGATCGAGGTGGCGACCACGGGTGTGACGTGCGGCAGGAAGACGAACGCTCTCGTGAGACCTCCGCCTCGCCGCTGCATCGCCTCGCGCAGGAGGAGCGCGAGGGCCAGGGAGAGCATGGCGGTCACGGGCACCACCGCCAGGACGTAATACGCCGTGTTCAGGAGCGAGCGCCAGAAGATCGGCTGCCCGAACAGCACCTGAAAATTGCGCAGCCCCACGAAGACACTCTGCGAAGCGAAGATGTTCCAGTGGAAGAACGAGATGTAGCCGAGAAACGCGGCGGGTCCGTAATAGAAGACGAGGAACACGAACAGGCTCGGCAGGATCAGCCCGTAGCCAAGGATCGCCTCCCGTACGGCTGTGCGCCGCAGGCGGCTTTTCGTCTGGCGTGCCGCCGCGGCCGCCGGCGCGTACGGGAGGTTACTCATGCTGCGCCTGCAGGAAGGGCACGAACGCGTCGGCCTGCGAAGACGAGATCCGCTCGCCGGACGGCGCGGCGAACCAGTGCACCTGTTCCCAGGGCACGTGCAGGGCAACCAAGGTCCCCCGCGCGTGCCGCCGGCCGGACGGCGCGACCCAGCTCACCGCATGGCCGCCCCAGCGGCCGTGGATGTGTGCACGGACGCCGAGTTCTTCGACGATCTCGACCTCGAACGCCACCGGGACACCGCTGCCCCGCGCCTCTTCCTGCAAGCTCGCCGCGCCAAACCCGATCCACCCGCAGCAGCCCGACGCGCAGGAGCGGTGCGCCGTGTCCTGCAGCCCGGCGGGAACGGCAATCGGCGTAGAGACTTCGCCTTCCGGCTGGATCGCCCAGCCGTCCCCAGGCAGTTCGCGGATCGGCACGACGTTCATCGGCGGCGAGCCGAAGAAGCGGGCGACGAAGGTGGTCGCTGGCTGGTAGTAGATCTCCTCCGGCGTCCCCGCCTGGACGAGGGTCCCGTCCTGCATCACCGCGATGCGGTCGGCCATCGTCATGGCCTCCGTCT